>CADAGG010000085.1 GCA_902787415.1 methanogenic archaeon | reverse complement strand
CCAGAAGCAAAATGCATCTGTGAGGGAGTGACTCTCTCCCTCAACCCTCCACTCAGATTTCACCCGAGACCCGATAAACAATTATACATTAACTTCAAAACAATAAAACAAAATGAGTAAATCCAGAAACAACATTCCCCGTGCCGCCATCCATGTCGGCGCACCGGCAAAGTCCTTTTATGAGAAAGCCGGGCTGAGACCCCAGAGGACCATTATGGAGTGGAGGCCGGAAAAGCGGGATTGAGATGAGAACCATTTTTAAAGACGGATGGGTTTACCGTGCCGCGGACCGGAGTTTTCAGAAACAGGATCTGATCTGCGAAAACGGAAGGATCCTCCCGGCCAGATGCGCGGACTCCTCTCCGGAGGACATCGTCATCAGGGCCTCCGGGGTCACCAAGCCCATGGACGAGGTGAAGGGAATCTGCGAAGCAGTCACCTCCGAGATCAAGAAGAGGGGAGGGTTCCCCAACTACTTCGGCGTGCAGAGGTTCGGCGTGATGAGGCCCATCACCCACAAGGTGGGAGAGCTGATCGTCAGAGGGGACCTGGAAGGAGCGGTCAGGTGCTATGTCACCGACCCCGCCGGGCCCGTGAGCCTCGACGAGGAGGCCGCCAAGGCCAGGAAGCTGTTCGCGGAGACGAAGGACTGGGCGGGCATGCAGAAGTACATCCCCGATTCCATGAGCTTCGAGAAGAGCATCGTCGCCTATCTGAACGACAACCCCGGCCACTGGGCGGGGGCCATCGCGCAGCTCCCGACGAACCTCCAGATGATGTTCGTCCACGCCTACCAATCCTATCTTTTCAACCTGATGCTGAGCGAGAGGATCGCCAGGGACATCCCCCTGAACAGACCGATCGTGGGAGACACCGTCATCCCCCTGGACGCCGACGGCATCCCCCACCACGAGAACCCCGTCGTCGCGACGGAGAAGAACCTCGACCTGGTGGAGAGGCAGGTGAAGCTGAAGAGGGCTTTCGTCTCGCTCCCGCTGTACGGTTCGCTCACCCAAATCCCGGACGGGGAGATGGGCGACATCGAGAGGATGATCCTCGAGAAGGAGCACATCACCGCTCAGGATTTCATAGTGCCAGGACTCTCGCACTGCAGCTCCGAGGGAAGCCACAGGGAGGTCATGTGCCCGGTGAAGAATTTGGGTTATGAAGTCGAGGACGGTTCCTACAAGGTGTCCTTCAGCCTTCCCAAGGGCAACTACGCCACGTGCCTCATGAGGGAGTTCATGAAGGCGGAGATGACCGATTACTGAGATCAATCGTGCGCGTTGGCCAGTACCATCCTTGCCGAGAACACTCCGATCTTGTTGTCGAGCATGACCTGCTCGAGGGAATCGCCATCTTCACGAACTCGTCGGGGATCTCGCGGGGGAGCTTGGAGGTCATTGCCGCACGTATGTACGAGAGGAGGAGCTTCGCCTCGTCAACGTCCTTGGCGCTTCCGGCCACGTAGGCGGTGTCGAGGGTGACCGCTTCCAAATCCTTGTTCTTGGCCCTGAGCACGGTGTGGTAGGACAGCTCCTCCAGGCGCTCGTACTCGTTGGTTCCGTAGAGCACCTCCCCGTAGTCGGGGATGTCGGCGAGGAACGCCAGGGCGTTCTGGGACATTCCCTGGTCGGAGCCCATCTCCTCCAGGAGGTCGGGGTCGTTGAACTCGACGCCCATCCTGTATGCCCTCCTGAGGATGCGCTCGGCGTAGCGCTTGATGTCGGAGCTGACCTCGACGGTCCTCTCCTCCTCGGGGGTGCTGGCGAGCCTTCCCTTGAGCAGGCTGGCCTCGGTCCTGAGTCCCACGCTGTTGAGTGCGGTGACCACGGCCTGCACCCACTCCTCGGAGTTGTTGTCGAACCTGAGGAATCCCTGGTAGGCGTCGCGGACGCCGGCGCGGTCCTTCTTGGCCTGGTAGATCATGGCGAGGATGGCGTACGCCTCCCCCGAGGGCTCCGAGGTGATGGAGGCCTGGATGGAGCGCATGGCGCTGTCGTAGTCCTTGGTCTTGAACTGCACGTACGCCAGACACCTGTTGGCGTCGGCGTCGTGCGGGTCCAGCATGACAGCTGAGGTGTAGTTGGTGACGGCGTTGGAGTAGGCCCCCATCCTCTCCTGGATGTTTCCGAGTTTGACGTATATGGCGGGCTTCTTGATGCCGTTCTGGATGGCTTTTCCGTAAGCGAGCGCCGCTCCCTTCAGGTCGCCGTCGGCCACCCTGATGTCTCCGATGGCCTCGTGGACGGAACCGTTGGTGGGGTTCCTCTCGAGGTACTGCGAGAGGAACATGTCGGCCACCCTCTTGTCCCCGGACTTGCGGTAGATCGTCGCTCTGAGGAGAGCGTAGTCGATGTTGTCGGGGTCGGATTTCATGGCGCGGTCGGTGAGCCTCGCAGCGGAGACGAGATCTCCCGCCTCCATCATGGACTTGGCGATGTTGAACATGGCCGCTGGGTCATCCTCCTCCTTGGTCTCGGAGCCAGCCTCGGCGTCGGTCTTTATGGAAGCATATATGAGATTGGCCTCGTCGCTCCTGCCCAATCTCATGAGGGCATCGGCGAGCGCCTTCTTGGCGGAGCGGTCGAGGGGTTCGATCTTGAGGATCTGGTTGCACACCCTGACGGTGGTCTCGGTGTCGGCTGTCTGTATCGCAAGGTCGCGGTAGGCGGTGAGGAGCTCGTAGGACTCGGGCTCCTGGGCCAGGGCCTTCTCCAGTACCTTCTTGGCGAGTCCGTAGTCCTTGAGGCCGAGGTTGGCGCGGGCGTAGGTGGCCACGGTGCTTGCGTCGGGGTCCTTCTTCATCAGCTTCTTGCCGATGTAGACGGCGTCGGTGTACCTGGCCGCCTTCAGGCAGATCTTCATCTTCACAGTTTGAATGTTGGTGTTCTTGGAATCGGTGGCCTCGGCCAGCTCCAGGAAGTTCAGCGCTTCCGAATACATTCCGTTGCTGGCGAAGATGGCCGCCTTGCGGACCAGGGCGTAGGACGAGCAGGGGTCGAGCTCGATGGCGCGGTTGAACGATTTCACGGCTGCGACGAAGTCCCCCTTCTTCTCCTTGATGCATCCGTTGGAGATCCAGTAGGAGGGGTTGTTCATGTCGAGGAGGATCGCTTTGCCGAAGGCCTCCTCGGCGGAGTCGAAGTCGCCGAACTTCTCGTCGGCGAGACCCTTGGAGTGCCAGATCTCCGCATCGTCCTTCATGAGGACGGCGGCGGAGGCGAAGGAGGCGGATGCTTTGAGATATTCTCCGAGGGCGTACTCGGCGTTTCCCCTGATGCGGCGGACGTCCTTGTCGTGGCCGTACTTGTGGTCGTTGTCCTTGCAGAGCTTCTCGACCTCGGTGTACTTGCCCTCGTTCATGAGGGTGGTGATGAGCCTGACGAAATCGTCGAGACCGACGACCTTGGGCATCTCCTCGGAGGCGGCCACGTCGGACTTGACGCCGTGCATCTCGAGGTTGGCGAGGATCTCCGCGGCCTTGGCGTTGGAGGGGTCGACCTCGAGGACGGCGCGGCACGCCTCGACCGCGTGGTCGAGGTCGCCGGTCTCCCTGTAGATGTCGACCTGGGTCATGAGGGCGACGATGGACCTGCGGTCCGCCGCGACCGCCTTCTTGGCGGTGGAGGCGGCCTTGGAGGTGCGCCTCAGGGCCATGTAGACGCGGGCGAGCTGGGCGAGGGCCTCGGCGTGGTTCTTGTTGGCGGAGACGCCGTCCTTGGCGTACTTCTCCGCCTCGCGGTAGTTGCCTTCGTTGATGGCGACCTTGGAGAGGATGATGCACCCGGTGGCGTCGCCGGGGTGGGTGTAGATGATCTTCATGGCCGCTTCGGCGGCCTCGGTGAAGAACCCCATGTCGAGGAGGTACCTGGAGAACATCTCGTAGTCCTCGTAGGTGGACATCTCGGAGTCCAGGAACTCGCTGATGGCCTGCAGGGCCTCGTTGTTCTTGCCGAGGGCCATGTTGGCCTTGATCATGCCGCGGACGACCTTGGGGTTGCCGATGTCGAACGCTTCTGCGTTCCTGAAGCGGGCGAGGGCGAGGTCGTAGTTGCCCCCTCCGAGGTAGGCCTCCCCGAGCTCGCACAACAGGGAGACATCGTTCTCGACGGAACGGCTGGCCTCCTCGAGCATCATCTGCGCGGAATGCCAGTCGCCCTCATCCCTGGACATCCTGGCGGACAGGATGCAGTAGGCGGGGACCTTCTCGTCGAACTGGCCGGAGCCCATGAGCATGCGGGTGGCGGCCTCGTGGCTTCCCCTGTACCACTCGCGGTAGATGCGGTAGAGGGAGAGCTCGGGAGCGCCGTCGTCGGGGGGCTCGTCGAAGGGCAGGCCGGCGGCCATGAGCTCGCAGGCCTCCACGGCGGCCCAGTTGATGCGGCTGTCGATGCGGGATAACAGGACATAGATCTCGTGGATGGTCTTGTCACTGAACAATGCGAGGTTCAGATGGCCGATGGCCTCGCGGTTGTTCTCGCGGGCGAGCTCGATCTGAGCCTTGACGAGGTGGTACATGCATCTGTCGGGGGCCTCGCCGAGCTGGTCTATGCAGGTCTCGGCGTCGGTGATTAGACCTTTGCGGGCGAAGACCAGGGCGGCGGTGAGGGCGGGGTGGCAGTCGCGGGCGCGGGCCCTGGCGACCAGGTCCCTGACGTCGTCCTGCCAGCCGTTGGCCTCTTCCATCGCGACGATCTCGATGAGCCTGCAGAGGATGGGGGAGTCGTACTTCTCGTCGGAGAGGACCACCTTGTCGAGTACCTTCTTGATACCCCCGATCCTCTTCTCGCTGTTCTTGTTGGAATCCGCGCTCTGGAGATCCCTCCACAATAGCGCCTGCTCCATGCTCCCGAAAACCGCCCCATCTGACATAATCGGTGCATTGCATTACCCTTATATTAACCTATTAAAAGGGGTGAAATGCAATATCCCAGACCTCCAAAATCGGGAAACCTTTATTAACAGGGAGTAAAGTGCAACGTTCATCCCCCTAGGAGGGATTTATACTATGGATGCAACAATCAAAGCAGCAATCGCCGAGCTGATCGGTACCTTCGTACTGGTCTTCTTCGGAGTAGGAACCGCTGTGTTCACCGGTGGGGACCTCGTCGCCACCGCCCTTGCATTCGGCCTTACCGTCATGGTCATGTCCGTGACCGTCGGAAAGGTCTCCGGATGCCATCTCAACACCGCGATCTCCCTCGCAATGTTCCTCGACAAACAGATCGACGCCAAGAAGTTCGCCTTCTACGTCGTCTTCCAGATCATCGGTGCAGTCATCGCCGGTGCCCTCATCGTCTGCCTCACCATGGGAATGACCGACTTCTCCTTCGAAACCGTCAGGAACATGGACCTCGGAGCCAACTTCGTCCACGGAACCGGCAAGGCATGGGTCGGAATCCTCGCTGAGGTCATCCTGACCTTCATCTTCGTCCTCGTCGTCTTCGGAGCGACCGACAAGTCCCACCAGGGAGTCTTCACCGAGTTCGGCGGATTCTTCATCGGTCTCGCACTCGCCATGGTCCACATGGTCGGTATCGGAATCACCGGAACCTCCGTCAACCCCGCCAGGTCCATCGGAATGGCCATCTTCTCCGCAGACTACCTCGGAGACGTCTGGATCTTCATCGTCGCTCCTCTCATCGGAGGAGTCCTCGCCTGGCTCGTATACAGCTTCATCCTCAGGGACGAGGCTGCATCCGCCTGAAATCCTTCAACCGCGGGGGCTCACGCCCCCGCCAATACTTCTACGTTGATTGCCGAACATCCCTCCGGGACGCCGGCATACTAATTTCCGATTCTTATTCGGCGGTTGTTACGATTTTTGACTTTTTCACACCGCGAATATACGATTTCCGAGATGTTGCTATTCTGCGGGAATCGCCGGGATAATGCTAAAACCCCGTAATGCGAAGGGTATTCATGGAAAAAAAGAACGCGATCGTCGAATTCCTCACCGACGATCTGAAGCGCACGGCGCTCTTCGTCACGTTGGCGGGCATATCGCTGGTGATCTCATTCTTCTTCGGGAAGGACTTCCC
>CADAGG010000084.1 GCA_902787415.1 methanogenic archaeon | reverse complement strand
GCGGCGAAGAGCACCCCGTGGGGCCCGAGGAGTCCGAGGATGCCCATCGCGACGGCCGCGACCAGGTATATCTGGGACAGTCTCAGGACACGTCCGGTGTTGGTCTCGTTGAAGGGACTGTGCTCGGTTACGATGGAGGTCATGACGAGGTAGGTGACGAACACCGTGACGACCGCCATCGCGAGTACTGCGACAATCACGAGGTAGGCGGCGGCGACCTGCACGGAGGTGTGGCCCTCGAAGCGGATGCCGATGCAGTCCTGCAGGAACGACGCCATCCCGTCGGAGAAGAACGAGGCGGCCCCCAGCACCAGGTACGCGGCGAGCACCGCGATGATGACAGCGGTACCGCCCAACATCACCTTGGAACCGTATTGGCACACTTTCTTCAGAGTATGCAGGTCGCCTTTCATCGGTCCTCGAATCCATGGTATTCGTTATTAATTTATCGATTATCGATAACGAACATTACTTTTATGAGTTCCTTGATTGTCCCCGTATGGCCGATGTCAAACCCGTGAAGGCGGGATGGTTCAACGTGTTCCGTCCCTGGACCCTCCACGGAGCCGTTATTCCTGCGCTGATCGGAGGCGCCGTAGCCTTCAAGGACGACACCTTCTGCTGGTGGATCTTCCTGATGACCGTGGCATGCTGCATCCTTCTGCAGTCGGCGGCCAACATCCTCAACACCTACGGGGACTTCGTCAGGGGTACGGACACCGAGGAGAACCACACCCGTTCCCCCGAGCTGGTCACCGGCGCCCTGAGCGCCAAGAAGGTGTTCATGGCGGGCATGGCCTGCCTCGGCATCGTGGCGCTGTGCGGTCTGGTCTTCATCTGGTACATCGGCTGGGGAATCCTCATCTTCGGCATCCTGGGTCTTGGGGGAGCAGCCATGTACACCATCGGCGTCTCCTACAAGTATCACGGTCTGGGGCAGGTCGGCGTGTTCGTCCTCATGGGCATCCTGATGCCTCTCGGGACCTACTACGTCATGTCCGGGGTCCTCTCGTACGAGGTGCTCCTGCTGTCCCTCCCCAACGCGTTCATGATCACCGCGGTCCTGTGCGGCAACGAGATGAGGGACTACTACGAGGACAGGAAATCCAACGTCGGCACCCTGGCGGGACGCATGTCATACGAGAACGGCATGAAGCTCTATCTGATCGAGAACTTCATCGGATATCCGATACTCTTCGTGCTGATCACATTCGGATGCGTCCACTGGTTCTGCGCATTGGCCTTTATATGCCTGGTCGACGCTCACGCACTGTACGAGAACAGCAGGAAGGCACCCACGGACGCGGGATGCAGCAGGCTGCTGGTCCCCATGGCATTCAAACACAACTGGCAGTTCGGATTGCTGCTGGTGATCGGTTACATCGTAGGGAACTGCGTAATCTGAGGCGGTAACATGGCAGAAGAAGAGATCAAGAGCAACGGTACACAGTTCGAGGGCAAGGAGGAGTACGTCAAGGACGTCTTCACCGAGATCGCATCATACTACGACGAGATGAACGACATCATGTCGCTCAAGATGATCAAGGGCTGGCATCAGTACATGATGAAGCTGGCCGGGGACCTCACCGGGAAGAGGTGCGCGGACATCGGCACCGGCACCGGCGAGATCGCCTACTACCTGGCGGAGAAGGTCGGCCCCGAGGGAGAGGTCGTGGGAATCGACATCACCCCCGAGATGCTCAAGTACGCGGAGATGAAGCAGGCCGAGAAGAACCTCCCCAAGCCCGTGAAGTTCGAGGTCGGGGACGCATTGGATCTCCAATACCCGGAGGGCTCGTTCTATGTGGTCACCTCCGGATACATGCTCAGGAACGTCACCGACGTGCAGAAAGCTATCGACGAATTCTACAGGGTCCTGGAGCACGGAGGCAAAGCTGTAATCGCAGAGATGGCCACCCCCGACAACAGGGTCGTCCGCTACTTCTACAACCTCTACATGAAGCACAGGGTCCAGAAGATCGGCAGGAAGTACGACAAGGGCGAGAGCATCGACGGGCACGGCCCCGCCTACGACTGGCTGGTCAACTCCATCCGCGGATTCCCCCACGGAGAGGTCATGGCCGAGAAGTTCAGGAAGGCAGGGTTCAAGACCGTGGTCGTCCACTCCAAGAACTTCGGCGCGGTCAACATCTACGAAGCCGTCAAGGAATGACCGCACCGGATGCGGCCATCCGTAAAAATATGATGTGCCAGGGGTCTGAGACCCCCGGCTTTTTCCTGTTCAGAAATCCTTCGCTTTCTTGCTGGCGAAGAGGGCCTTCATGGCCTTGTACAGGAGGTAGTCGTCCACCTTCGAGGTGACCTCCATGGGGGCGTGCATCGAGAGCACGGGAACGCCCATGTCGATGGTGTCGATGTTGTGGATCGAGATCTCCGAGGCGATGGTGCCTCCTCCTCCCACGTCGACCTTTCCGAGCTCGCCGACCTGCCAGGGGACCTCGGCCTCCTCGAGGATGCTCCTGAGGTAGCCCATGGTCTCGGCGGAGGCGTCGTTGGTGGAGTACTTTCCCCTGCTCCCGGTGTACTTGGACACCACGGGGCCCCTTCCGAGGTAGGAGCAGTTCCTGGCCTCGAAGACCTCGGGCCATCCGGGATCGACGGCGGCGTTGACGTCGCAGGAGAGGCACAGGGATTTCCTGAGGATGTGCCTCACGGAGTAGCCCCAGGCCGCTCCGACGTCCTCCAGGAAGTCCTTCCAGAAGACGGACCTCATACCGGTGGGTCCGTCGGATCCGGTCTCCTCCTTGTCGGCGAAGACCATCATGGAGGTGTACTCGGGGTTCTTGGTCTCGGTCTCGGCCTTGAACTGCGCGAAGCAGCAGACCTTGTCATCCTGGCCGTAGGCGGAGATCATGGACCTGTCGAGTCCCAGGTCCTTGGGCTTGTAGGCGGGGCAGGCGCACAGCTCGGCGGACTGGAAGTCGGCCTCGGTGATGCCGTACTTCTCGTTCAGTATCTTCATGATGTTGAGCTTGACCTTGGACTGCACCTTGTCGTCGTCGAGGGGCCAGGATCCGATGAGGATGTTCAGCTGCTCCCCGTCGATGACCTTGGCGGCGGGCTTCTGGACCTGGTCGTAGGCCAGGTGGATGAGGAGGTCGGTGATGCAGAAGGCGGGGTCGTCATCGTCCTCGCCGATGGTCACCTTGACGGTCTTGCCGTCGGTTAGGGTGACCACTCCGTGGATGGACAGCGGGATGGTGGTCCACTGGTACTTCTTGATGCCTCCGTAGTAATGGGTCTTGAAGAAGGCCATGTCGGTGGCCTCGAAGAGGGGGTTGGGCTTGAAGTCCAGACGGGGGCTGTCGGCGTGCGCGACGCTGATCCTCACACCCTCGGTCAGGGGCTTCTTGCCGAAGGTCATGGTGATGATGTTCTTGTTGCGGTTGTTGAAATATACCTTGTCGCCGGGCTTGTACTTGGTGCCGTACACGAACTCCTTGTAGCCGAGCTTCTTGACGATGGGGATGGTGTAGTCCACGATCTCCCTCTCGGTCTTGTGCTCGAGGAACTTCTTGTACTCCTCTCCGTATGCCTGGGCCTCCTCGAGGAGACCGTTCTTCTTCTCCCCGATGGCCTCGGATTTGATGAGGAGCTTCTCCTCCAGCTTCTGACCTGCGGATTTGTCGTCCTTCTTTGCCATGGGGGAGTGAATGGAATCGGAGTATATAGATAGTCCCCGCAGAACATCCGGTATCGGGCAAGGATGCTTCCACCACAGTTACCGGAACGATATGACCCAGATAATCCCTTCAGCTGGGTTGTGCCGGGGTCTCGGTGGGAGTGAATACCCGATAGAAGTAAACCGTCAGTCCGTCTCCTTCCGAAGTCGGATCGAGGACTCCGTATCCTATGTCCTGGGCCACCGTGTGGTCACTGTCCAATATCGTCACGGACGAGCTCCTGGCAGGAGTCGTGACGGAAACGGTACCGTCTATGAATCCGGTGAGTATGGCATGGCGGTATCCCGTACCGATGCTGGCCGCATACTGTCCTCCGGTGGAGTTGACGGAAGACAGATTCTCGATCCTGATGTAGCACTCGCCCTGGTCCGTATATACGGTAGCTCCGCCGATGCCTATACCGGGACCGTTGATGCCTCCCGTGGCCGTGACGAACGACTCTTCTATGCGGATGGTGACGCTTCTGGTGGCATCCTCAGAGGTCTGACGTCCTCCTCCGACTCCTGCGGAGTACGAACCGCCCTGCGCGGAGACGATCTCTGAACGGACGATCTCCACGTTAACGGTCGTATCGTTCCTTCCTCCGATGGCCGCCGCATTGGGGCCTCCGACGGCACTGGTGACGACGGAATCCCTGATGGTCACGATCCTGCCGCCGATACCCGGACCTCCGTTCAGGTTGTCTGCACCGCCTGCGAGTCCGCCGCGGGCAAGCGTGACGGTGGAGTCTTCGATGGTTACCGTAGCACCGATTCCTCCGATACCGTACGCCACCTCACCGTATCCGTACGCCGAGAGGCTGGCCATGCGGCCTATGACTATCGCACCGGGTGTGCCGGAGACCAGTCCGATACCGCTTCCGGCTCCGGCGGAGTCGCTGCCTCCGTTACCCTTCACGATGAGGCTTCCGGAACCCGTGACGGTCAGACTGGCATTGCTGGCCACGGCGATACCGTCGTAACCGGTACCTCCGATGAAGGTGCAGTCACCGTGGATT
>CADAGG010000083.1 GCA_902787415.1 methanogenic archaeon | reverse complement strand
TCGACGAGATCGAGAAGGTGAAGGTCGAGATCGTCCTGGAGGACGATTCCTCCGTGGATCTCGCGGTGGACACCGTACGCAGGGCAGCATGGACAGGCCATCCCGGGGACGGGAGGGTGTTCGTGATCCCGGTGGAGGCCTCGTACAGGATAAGCGATTACCTGGACGAGCAGAAGGCTCAGTGATAGTAGATCTCGGGGCGGCGGCGGTCCAGGAAGTACAGGCTGCGCATATCGCGGTTGCCATCGGTACGCAGCTCCTCCTGCCGTCCGCCGTCAAGGTCGCACATGAGGAGGCACTCCCCGCCGTAGTCCTCCGCCATGATGTCGCCGCCTACGTCGACGATGCAGGAGCCACCTCCGAAGACGGTCCCGAGGCCATTGTCGCCGACCTGGTTGCATGCGGCCACGAAGACGGTGTTGTCATATGCCCTGGCGGGCAGGATCTTGTTCCATGTGTCCCTCCTGCGGTCGGCGGCCAGGCCCGAGGCGTGGGGCATCAGGATGAGGTCGGCACCCTTGCAGGCGAGCGTGCCCGAGATCTCCGGGAAGTGCGATTCGAAGCACAGCTGGATGCCGACGACGGCCTTGGAGGTCTTGAAGACGGGCAGGCAGCCGCCTGCTTCCGCACACGGTTTCTCACGCATACCCAGATGTGTCTTTCTGTAGGTGCCGAGGATCCTTCCGTTCTCGGTCACCGTCTGCGCGATACCCTTCCTGAGATCACCGTATCCGAACACCGTGCAGAGGCCGAGTTCCTTCGAAGCGTCCACGATCCTCCCGATAACGGGGGAATCCTCCCCGAGGCAGTATTCGAAGCTGCGGGGCATGGAGTATCCCGTCAGGCACATCTCCGGGAAACAGATGAGATCGGCCTCGGACTCCGCAGCCCTCTCCATGTAAGAAATCATAGTGCCAGCATTGCGTTCTATGTCTCCCAGGCGGGAGTTGATGCAGGCCATGGCGAGGCGGAGTTGGTAGCGAGGGGACGATTTGAACGTCTGATCTCCGGGTTATGAGCCCGACGGGATATCCTGGCTACCCTACCTCGCTATAATTGCCCTACGCAGGATTTGATATTTAATCCCTGCGCAGGGAATGGGTTTATCAGAAGAACTTCTTCAGGAACATGAGGTCCTGAATCTTTCCCTTGATGGTGATCTTCTTGGTGAGATACGCCCTCATGGGCCTGAGTTCCTTGTCCAGGAGTTTCTGGAGGTTCTCGGGGGTGCTGGTGATGATGACATCCGCCTCTTCGAGGGCGGTGCAGCTGAAATCGAAGATCTCAGCGTTCTCCAGCTTGAAGGAGTATTTCTCGGTGTCGAGGTCGATGTTGACGGTCTTCTTGAGATGCTTGACCTCATCCCTCGTCTTTTCGTCTTCGGCCATTTTCTTGTTGAATTTGTCAACGAGGCCTCTGAGCTGCTCTTCCATGGTCATGTTATCACCAGTCGCTGATCCTAGTCATGTGTCTTGCGGATATCATCTTTTTGACAGGTTCCCAGGACGTGCGGGTATGTGGAGGGGCACGACCGTTATCCTTAATCCATTTTTCTATGAAGGCGACGGTCACGGCATCGCTCGGGTAGCCGGATCCGACGGGGCAGCCGAACTCTCTCTGGATGTCCTCGATCATCCTGTCGCGGGTGACCTTGGCCATGATGGAGGCCGCCGATACCACCGGGTAGAGGTCGTCCGCCTTGTGGGCGGCCACCACGTTCCCCCCGTTCAGTTTGACCTTCATGATGTTGGCGAAACGGTCGGTGTCCACGTCCGGGCAGTCCGCGTAGATGACGTCGGAAGGATACCTCCCGACCGCCTCCACGAACACGTCCAACTCGATCATATTGAGACTCTGGGTCTTCATGCGTTCGTCGATCTGTTCGGCCGAGATCGGCACGGTGCACCAGTGCGGCACCGAGGCCGCGATCTCGTCGTACATACGGTCGCGCGCCGAGGGGGTGAGCTTCTTGGAATCCTTCACCCCGATCCCTTTCAGGACCGTCTCGTCGTCGCACCAGACCGCGCCCACCACGAGCGGGCCCAGCATGGGACCCCTGCCGGCCTCGTCCACGCCGCATTGCATCATGATTCCGTAATCGCATCGTAGGACAAAAACATGCGGGGTCGCCTTCTACTTAAAAGGTGGTTAGCGTAGATACTTTAAGTAAGGTCGAGTCTACACGTACGCATGGCATTGAAGTGTGACGTACAATACGGAAAGGGCTCTTCCGGATTCAAGCTCACCAAAGTGGGAGTATCCAAGGTCCGCAAACCCGTCCTCATCGGCAGGCCCGGATTCACCAGCCCCCTGAACAGCGTTGTCAACTGCACCATCGACATCTTCGTGGACCTTCCCGCCACCCAGAGGGGATCCCACCTCTCCAGGAACGTCGAGGTCCTCCGCGAGGTCGCCGAGGAGAGCGTCAAGCAGCCCGTCTCCGGTCTCGAGAACATGGCAGTCGACATGGTGAAGAAGCTCCTCGTCAAGCACGAGTACGCAGTCAACGCATACGTCAACATCACCGGAGAGTACTTCAAGGCGAACAAGACCCCCTCCGGAAGGGACACCCTCGAGTACTACACCATCCACGCCGGAGCCCACGGCGTCCGCGACGGCGGGATCCGCAAGACCATCGGTGTCGATGCCTGCGGAATGACCGCCTGCCCCTGCGCGCAGGAGACCGTCGGGGAGCTGCTGAACGTCAGCGAGCCCGGATTCCCCATGATGTCCCACAACCAGAGGAACATCTGTTCCATCATCATGACCACCGGCGTCGACTGCGACATCGAGGCGGACGACCTCATCAACCTCGCGGAGAAGGCCGTGTCCACCCCCACCTTCGAGCTCCTCAAGAGGGAGGACGAGGGAAGGGTCGTCATCAACGCCCACACCAACACCTGCTTCGTGGAGGATGTCGTCAGGAACGGACTCACCCTCGTCACAGAGAAGTATACCAATCTCCCCGACGATGTGGAGGTCCTCGTCAAGAGCGACTCCGAGGAGTCCATCCACAAGCACAACGCTTACGCCGAGAGGTACGCGACCCTCGGAGAGCTCAGGGAAGAGCTCGCACAGAAAATCAAAATGCAGTGAAGGCGGGCGGGGGGCCTGTGCCCCTCACTCGTCCTTCCACTTTGTCAGTTTCTTTTCAAGAATTCCGATGTCCTCGAGGGTGACGCCTTCGGGACATGCGAGGCCGTCCAGGTATCCGGTCCAGTAGACCACGACGCCGGGGCCGAACAGCTCCGTGTAGGGGATGAGCTGCTTATTGGAGTTTATCTTGAACTCGGCGGCGTCCCCGAACGAGGCCTTGCTCTCGATCCAGAAGATCTTCTGGCCGCAGAAGTTCATGGGCTCGGCCAGGAGGCAGTCGGGGGTCTTGGAGCCCTGGCTCCCGTCCTCCCTGCGCTCGTCCTCCTCGGTCATGTAATCGATGCCCTGGGAATCGAGCCACTCCCATAGGAGGCCCTCTCCCCATTTGCCGCGCTCCTTGCTCTTCTCGTTGCCCTCGAGAGAATAGACGAGGTCCCTGGCGGAGGCCTCGCGGAGCTCGTCGGCGGTGACCTCGCTGTCCAGCAGCGAGGGGTCGCGCACGTACTCCCAGAAGATCTTCTTGCCGGTGCCGTCCTCCTGGAAGATGAGCATGGCGGTGAGGATCGGGGGGAATCCGAACTCGTCCGCGATCTCGCAGATGGACTTGCCCTTCTTCCACATCCTCAGCATCTTGGGGGCGTTCTTCTTGACCAGGTGGTACTTCTTCTTGACGTTCCTGTTGACCTTCTGGTTGTAGAGGGTCTCCAGGAGGCGCCTGTCGTAGCCCTCCTCGCGGAACCTGTCGATGTCTTCGGGTCTGTTGAGGCCGTAGTAGAGCCTCTTGTACTCTCCGGGGTCCATCGGATCACAGGTTCTTCACGAGGTCCTCCACCGCCGCGAAGACGACGTCTCTTACCTGGGAGGTGGGAGGGCAGTATGCGTTCTCAGAGCGTACGAGGAACTCCTCTGCGGTGATGCCGCCGAGGATGGCGCTGGTCAGCCAGTCGATGCGTCCGGTGGCCTCCTCTCCGGCGATGATCTGGGCACCGATGAGGCGGTGGGTCTTCCTGTCGGCGATGACCTTGACGACGAGCTCCTTGGCGCCGGGGTAGTACCTGGCGCGGGTGAGTCCGGCGGCCTTCCCGGTGGCGGTCTCGACGCCGTACCAGGAGGCGAGTCCGAGGGACATTCCGGTTCCCGCGATCTGCTTCTCGCCGATGACGCTGACCCAGGGGCTGGCGACGGGGCCGAACTCGAGCTTCGCTCCGGCCGCGTTGGCTCCGGCCACTCTTCCCTCCTTGACGGCGGAGGATCCGAGCTGGCTCATGGTGGGGCCGGGGTAGACGGCGGACTGGCACTGCAGGACGTCTCCGCAGACGAAGATGTCGGGGCAGAGCCTTCCCCTCTTGTATGCCTGAAGGGTGGGTGCCGCGCAGAGTGCTCCGAGCTGTCCGATGTCCAGGCCGAGCTCCTTGGCGATGTCGGTGTTGGCCCTGACGCCGGTGGCGAAGATGACCATGTCGCAGGGCACTTCGGTTCCGCCTGCGTTGACGGCCTCGACCTTGTCCTTTCCGATGACACCCTGCACAGGGGTCCTCATCATGAACTTGACGCCCTTGGACTCGAGGTAGGCCTGCATGGGGTCGGCCATGTCCTTGTCGGCGATCCTGGGGATGACCTGATCCATCATCTCGATGACGGTGACGTCCTTGCCGATGTTGACGAGTGCCAGCGCGAGCTCGAGTCCGATGACTCCGGCTCCCGCGACGGCGACCTTCTGGGATTTCTTCAGGTAGGCCTCGATCTCCTGTCCGCCCTTGACGGTCCTGACGGTGAACACTCCGGGGAGCTGGGTTCCCTCGATCGGGGGGATGAAGACCTTTCCTCCGGTGGCGAGCACGAGGGAGTCGTACTCGTAGGTCTTGCCGCCTGCGGTGACGGTCCTGACGGCGGGTGCGCCGCGGGGGGTGTCGTTGACGACGGACTCGACCTTGGTCTCGGTGATGATTTTGATGTTCCTCTCCTTGGCGTACCAGGCGGGGTCGTGCATGATCATTTCGTTCCAGGTGGATTTCCCTTCGAGGACCCAGGGGATCATGCAGGGCGAGTAGGCCACGTCCCTGTCCTCGGTGAAGACGGTGATGTCCGCCTCGGGGTCTGCGGCCCTGGCGGCCGAAGCTGCCGACATTCCAGCGGCTCCGGAACCGATGATGACGATTTTCTTCGACATGTTTATTCTGCGTGGCGGTAGTGACGGCTTTTATTAAAAGTGCACGCCCGCGCCCGCTCGGGATAGGTTTTTATCCGCACCCACACGTGGGGGACACGATGAAAGGAAAGAGAATGCCCAACGAGCTCGAGGCCTCGTGGGTGGAGAAGGACATGGCGGGCGGCGAGATCGTCAACGCCCTGGTGCTCATCATGCGTACCAACGGATGCTGCTGGGCCAAGAGCGGCAGCGGGGGATGCACCATGTGCGGATACCGCACCGCTTCGCTCAACGGAGTCACCGAGGAGGACCTCAACGCGCAGATCGACCAGGCCCTTGCCAAGTACAAGGGCGAACCATTCGTGAAGATCTACACCTCCGGGAGCTTCTTCGACCCCGAGGAGATCCCCGTGTCCGTCAGGGAGCGCGTGTTCCGCGAGTTCGCGGGATGCAGGAGGCTCCTCGTGGAGAGCCGTCCGGAGTTCATCACCGA
>CADAGG010000082.1 GCA_902787415.1 methanogenic archaeon | reverse complement strand
CGCGGCGGCGCAGCTCCGCTGATACCGAGGTCTTCCCGACCCCGGGGGTACCGGTGATGGCAATCAGCACCATGTCCTCACTTCAGGTAGGGCGCGGCGCGCTCCTCGACCATGTCCCAGGTGGGGAGATTGGTGAGCGCTCCGACCTTCTCGATGGTGAACGATGCGACGGCAGATGCGAGTATGAGGGAGTCCTTCACGGAGTATCCGCGGTAGAGTCCCGCGTAGAATCCGGCGCGGTAGGTGTCCCCGCAGCCGGTGGCGTCGACGGGCTTCCCGCCCTTGATGCAGGGGATGCGGACGGTCTCGTCCCCGATGCGGGCCACGCTTCCCTCAGCGCCCTCGGTGCGGACCACCAGCTCCTTGTCGAGGTCCAACACCGACTTCATACCGGTGCGCTCCTGAATGACCTTGGCCTCGAAATCGTTGCAGAAGACGCTGTCGGCGAGAGGGAGGCCCTTCGCCAGCCTCTCCGCGGGCCAGAGACGGTAGGTCTCCTGGGCGGGATCGAAGGCTACCTTGGTCTTCGTTCCTTTCAGCTTCTCCATCAGCTGGAGGTAGTAGACGGGGTCCCCGGTGCAGAAGTGGGCCCAGGCGGAACGGGAGGCGTTGGAGATCAGCTCCTTCCCGATCTTGGATGCGTATCCCTGGGGGCCCTGGTAGAAGATGACCTTCTGCCTGAGGTCCTTGTCGTTCATGATGGTGCACTGGGAGGTCTCGTACTCGTCGACGGTGACGAGCTCGTCGAGGATCAGCCCGGCGTCCTTCATGTCCTGGTAGTACTTCCCGGGGAAGTCGGTGCCCACGAAACCGCACAGTGCGGTGGGGACGCCCAGCTTCGCGGCGGCGATGGCGATGTTGGACCCGGTGCCGCCCAGGGAGGTCTTCTTGTCCATGATGTCCACGGTCTCGTTGAGGTCCGGGAATTTCAGGATGGAAACGATCTGGTCGACGGTGATGTGGCCGTACACGCTGAGGAACGGCTTCTGCTCTGACATACCCGAGTAATGGCGAAGCTGTTAGAAATACGGTTCGTTTACCTGCGGGCGTCGGATCTCGTGTATTCGCCGGAAAGGACCTTCCCGTAGACCTCCTCGATGACCGGGAGGTGTATGTTCCAGTCGTAATAGGCGGCGCGCTTCAGCGCCTCGGAGGCCAGGGCATCCACCTTGGCCTGGTCGGAGAACATCTCGTTGATGGCATGTGCCAGCGCTGCGGAATCGGCTTTGGGTACAACGTATCCCGCGGCACCCACGGTGTCGGGGAGTCCGTCCGCGTCGGAGCATACGATGGGGCGTCCGTGGGCCATCAGCTCCTCCGCCGCCAGTCCGAGGGACTCGTGGATGGAGGGCATGACGAAGAACCTGCACTCGCCCATCAGGCGGGACTTCTCCTCCTCGCTTACGTATCCCTTCATCTCCACGCGGTCCGAGACGCCGTGCTTGGCGATGAGCTTGCGGAGCCTCTTCTCGTCGGGACCCTTGCCGCAGAGGATTAGCTTGTGGTCCACATCCTTCATGGCCTCGATCAGGTAATCCAGTCCCTTGGTCCTCACCAGACGGCCGAGGGAAAGAGCGTAATCCCCTGTGCCGGGGCCCGCCACGAGGGGGCACTTGAGGCAGCTGGGAACGGTAGTGACATAGTCAGGAGAATAACCGCGGGCGATCAGGTCGTTACGGACGGTATCGCTGACGGCGATGACGTGGTCGAAGGTCTCCAGGGCCTTGGCGAACTTGTTGTCGTTGATCTCGGAGAACCTGGCGGTGATTCCGGTTCCCTCTCCCCACATGTTGTGGTAGGTGAACACCTTCTTCCCGTCGTAGGCCTTGAGGGCCTTGGTGTAGCTGGGGGCCCAGCGGTAGTTGAAGTTCACGATGTCCGCGTCGATGGACTGCAGGGTCTCCAGGACGCCTTTGGAAGAGATGAAGGGCGGATTGTAGATCTTGATCTGGCGGGATTTGAGACGCACGATGCGGAAACCGTCCACCTTCTCCTCCTCGGGACTGTCGTCCGAGAGCCTCCCGGTGACCACGGTCACGTCGTGGCCCTTGGCCGCCAGCAGCTTGGAGGTGTCGTACATGCGGTTCTCGATACCGCCGTTGTACGGGGTGAAAAACGGGTTCACGTCGACGATCTTCATTCCTTCGCCCTCTTTGATGCGATTACTTCTTCGTACAATTTAACGAGTCTCTCGGTGGTGGGCTTCAGACCGTACGACAGAGCGGTATCCATGGAGCGGTCGAGCACTTCCTTCGGTGCGTTAAGGGCCTTGGTCATGGCCGCGGCGCACTCCTCCTCGGTGAGATTGAAGAGGTACCCGTTCTCCCCGTCCACGATGAAATCGGTGAAGGCACGGCCGTTTCCGCAGGCCACCGGCAGTCCGCAGGACATGGCCTCCTGGACGGTGAACCCCTGGGTCTCGAAGACCGATGCGGAGGCGAACGCGTCCGCACAGGAGTAATGGTCCACGAGGGCCTGGTCGAAGACGTATCCGGTGAAGATCACGCGGTCGTTCATGCCCTCCTCTTCCACCGTCTTCCTGAGGCTCTCCATGGCGGGACCCTGTCCCACCACCATCAGGACCACGTCGTCGTCCATGAGCTTCAGGGAGCGGATGAGCAGGTCCACGTTCTTCTCGTAGGAGAGACGGCCCACGAAGATGACCACCTTCTTGCCCTGGATCCCGTACTTCTCGCGGAGCGCGGGCCCGGCGTCCGACCTGGTGAAGTGGTCGGTGTCGATACCTGTCGGGATGACTTCCATGCGCTTGGGCTTCGCGCCGATGACCTCGGTGATCTCCCTCCCCGCGCTGGGGGTGGGGACGGCCACGGTGTTGGGGCGCTTGAGCATCTGGCGCAGATAGATGGAGGCCAGGCGGACCAGGGTCTCCTTGGGCAGCTTGATGGGGGAGTACTGTTCGATGACGTCGGTGACCAGGGTGTCGTAGGTGAGCACCGTGGGAACGCCGGTATTGTGGGATGCGATGAGACCCTTGAGGGCCATGAAGGCCACCCCGCGGATGTGTATCACATCGGGTTTCAGGCACTTCACGAGCTAGGTCTTCTCCGAAGGGAAGATGGGTACGAAATAACCCTCGTAGGTCCTGAACTTGATCGCCCGGAAATAGTACACTCCCTCCTCCCGGTATTCGGGTCCGGGGTCGGGAGCGGCTATGAAGACCGTATGTCCCAGCTCTTCCAGGACACGGCGGGTGATCAGGACGGCGGTCACCACCCCGTCGGTAGTGGGGCGGTAACTGTCCGTCATTATGAGTATACGCAAATCAGGTTCCTTCCTGCCAGCTGTGGATGTAGTTGTACTGCTCCTCGGTCAGCTTGTCGATGCTTATTCCGAGGGTGCGGAGCTTGATCCTCGCCAGCTCGTCGTCGATCTCGTCGGGGACGGGGATGACGTTGTTCTTCAGCTTGTCGTGGTTCTCGACCATGTACACGATGGCCATGGCCTGGGTGGAGAAGCTGGTGTCCATGATCTCGGCGGGGTGTCCCTGACCGGCGGCGAGGTTCATGAGCCTGCCCTCTCCGATGAGGTAGAATTTCCTGCCGTCCTTCATGGTATAGCAGTCGATGAAGTCGCGAACCTGCTCTTTGGAAACGGCGAGCTCGTCGAGGTCCTTCTTGGAGATCTCGTTGTCGAAGTGTCCGGCGTTGCCGAGGACGCATCCGTCCTTCATGTTCATGAAGTCCTTCTTGGTGACGATGTCCTTGCATCCGGTGACGGTCAGGACGATGTCGGCGGTCTTGACTGCCTCGGACATGGGCATGACGTCGAATCCGTCCATGCGGGCCTCGATTGCTTTGACGGGGTCGACTTCCGTAACGGTTACGAGCGCTCCGAGTCCCTTGGACCTCATGGCGACTCCTTTTCCGCACCATCCGTATCCGGCGACAACTACCCTCTTTCCCGCGACGATGAGGTTGGTGGCGTTCATCCATCCGTCGAAGACGGACTGTCCGGTTCCGTACCTGTTGTCGAAGAGGTACTTCATCTTGGAGTCGTTGACATCCATCACGGGGAACTCGAGCTTCTTGTCGGCGGCCATGGCCTTGAGCCTAACGATTCCGGTGGTGGTCTCCTCATTTCCTCCCTTGATGTTGGAAAGCACTTCCCTTCTGGAGGTGTGGGCCATGGTGATGAGGTCCGCTCCGTCGTCGATGACGAAATCGGGCTTCATGTCGAGCACCGCGTTCAGATTCGCGTAGTACTCCTCGTCGCTCTCGAACTTCTTGGCGTAGACCTTGAGGCCGAACTCCTCGCGGAGAGCAGCTGCCACCGAGTCGTCGGTGGACAGGGGGTTGCAGCTGGCGAGCCTGACCTCCGCGCCTGCGTTGGCGAGGGTGACGGCGAGCATTCCGGTCTTGGCCTCGGTGTGGAGGGCCATTCCGATCTTGAGACCGGCCAGGGGCTGTTCCTTCCTGAATTTCCTGTCGACCTCCTGGAGGACAGGCATATGGTCGTAGGCCCAGTGGAGCCTCAGACTTCCTTTCTTTACGAGTTCGTCCATTTGATTACTCTCCGAATTCTGACATCAGGGAATCGCATATGCACTGTATGGTGTCCCTGCGTACATTGATTGATGAAAAATGTTTGACTATATTATCGATTTCTCCCTCTTTACCACGGAGCTCCTCGACGAAACGAGCGATGTTCTCCACTGCCCTACTGATCTCGTCCGCGATTGGGACGGAGGCAACTCTCGAGGTCCGTGACAGCGGGTTGAGGTCGATGGAGATCACGGTCTTGCCCATAGCGATGAGAGCCTCTGCCCTGTCACCGTCCTCTATGGGGACCAC
>CADAGG010000081.1 GCA_902787415.1 methanogenic archaeon | reverse complement strand
TGACGGTGGAGGGGACCGTGACCTTGTGAATCAGGCCGTTGTCCTGACAGGCCTCCGCGGCGATGCGGGTGACCGTGTATTCTTCTGTTCCGTCACTAACCTTCTCGGGGATGCTGAGTTCCGTGAGGGCCCCGCCCACCTTCTTCAGTTCAACCGCTCCGGGGCCGATGATCTCGTAGTCGCACCAGTTGTCGTAAATGGTGGTGGAGTAAGCTTCGGAATCGTCGGCAGCCGGAACGGTCACGAGGGTCAGGGCCGCTGCGACAGCGATAGCCAGCGATACTGCCCCCATTATTCCAGTCGTTTTGCATTTCATGTCGATGCCTCATGAACGGCCTTACCGGGCCTATAACTGGTAAAAAGAATCTATGGGGTAGTATAAAACCGTGTCCTGGCCGCTTCGCAAAGGATTATTTCGTTCCCTTGCGATTCAAGGGGTCGGAGATACCGGCATGGACAGGGAAGGCGCGGAGGACCTCATCTACGAATCCTATCTCGCGGCCGAGAGGCTGCAGAAGGACAGCGGTATCGAAATGGTCCGCGATCCCACACTGCTGGCACATGTACTTTCTTCATTCTCCGGCACCCCCTGCGCAGTAGTCACCGGCAGCAAGGGGAAGGGTTCGCTGTGCATGATGCTCTCCTCGATCCTCTCCGCGAGGACGTCCGTGGGGATGCTCACCAGCCCCCACATCACCCGTTTCAACGAACGCATAAGGGTCGGCGTGGAGCCCATACCGGACCAGGACCTGGTCCGCATCGTATCGGGGCTGGAACCCCGCATCCGGGAAGTATCCGATTCCCTCCCCGCAGGGAAATACATCAGCCCCATGGGCATACAGGCCGCCGCCGCGCTCACCTACTTCTCCGAGAAAAGGACGGGGTTCAACGTTCTCGAATGCGGCAAAGGGGCCAAGTACGACGACATCGCCCGCGTTCCCCACAAATACGCCCTCATCAACAGCATATTCCTGGAGCACACCAGAGAGCTCGGCCCTACACTGAAGGACATAGCGGAGGACAAGAGTTTTGTCATCACGGAGGACACTGAATGCGCCTTCTCCGCCCGGCAGAGCCCCGAGGCCATGGAAGCGATTAGGAAACGTTCGGAGGCCCTCGGTGTCCCCCTGAAGGTGTACGGAGAGGACTTCTGCGCGGAATCGGTCCGTCTCACCGGCAACGGCACGGAATTCACCGCGAGGATAGGGGATCGCCGCATTCCCGGACTGACCGTGCCCCTGCTCGGCAGACACATGGCGGAGAACGCCGCCATGGCCGCGGCGGCCGCCCTCACGATCCGTCCCGAACTCACGGATGACGAGATACGCAGGGCCCTGGCGGGCATCGTATGGCCCGGACGCATGGAGATTCTGCGCAGGGCGCCCCTCACCATCCTCGACGCATGCATCAACCGCTCGAGCTGCGGACAGGTCCTGGAGGTCATGGACACCCTCGGTATACGGAAGGCGGACATCATCATCGGCATCCCCGACGACAAGGACTTCGCAGGTGTTGCTGAGGCCATGTCACCCCGTGCGGAGAAACTGATCCTCACCCGTTCCTCCAACCCCCATTACGTCTTCACCGATGCTCAGGCCGCGGCCCTGGAAGAAAAAGGGATTGAATGCATCCCCAGCCCGGATCTGGAGAGTGCCCTCGCCCGGACAGGAGGGGATGGACCCGTGGTGATTCTGGGCACCACCTCGCTGATTTCCGATGCGGAGCGCCTGTTCCGTTGACAACCCTATATATAGGCTCTCTCTAATCGCATACCGATAATTATGGCAGAAATCAGAGCAGCTATGGTCGGAGCATGCGGAAGAATGGGCACCATGCTCGTCAAGCGCATCATGTCCACCGAGGGAATCACCGTCGCAGCCGCCTTCGATCTCGTCAGGGTCGGAGAGGACATCGGAGACGTCGCAGGCATCGGAAAGATCGGAGTCCCCGTATCCGACGCCAAGGACCTCGAGAAGGTCCTCAAGGAGGCCAAGGTGGACGTCTACATCGACTTCACCATCGCCAAGGCCACCGTCGTCAACGCACCCATCGCAGCCAGGTGCGGTGTCAACCTCATCATCGGTACCACCGGCCTCACCGCCGAGGATAAGACTATGATTACCAGCGAGGTCGTCAAGAACAACGTCGCCGCGGTCATCAGTTCCAACTACTCCATCGGTGTCGCCACCTTCATGAAGCTCTGCAAGCAGGCCGCAGGCCTCCTCGGCAACGACTACGACGTGGAGATCATCGAGGCCCACCACAACCAGAAGAAGGACGCTCCCAGCGGAACCGCCATGACCGTCGCTGAGATCATCAGCAAGGAGATGGGCGGAAAGGAGTTCGTCTACGGACGCGAGGGAGTATGTCCCAGAGGCAAGGAGATCGGCATCCATGCGGTCAGGGGAGGCGACATCGTCGGCGACCACACCGTCATGTTCATCGGCAACTCCGAGCGCATCGAGGTCCGCCACCAGGCACACTCCAGGGAGATCTTCGTCGGCGGAGCCGTTCTCGCCGCCCAGTGGGTCTGCAAGCAGAAGAAGGGCGTCGTCTACGAGATGGCCGACGTACTCGCCTGAAAACATTTCCAACGGGGGCTCTGCCCCCATCCCTTTTATTCACAAGGTGTGACCCGATGGACTCGAAGACCGCGATGGAAGCCATCAAAGCCGCCTCTGCCAGGGGAGACCTGATGGAGGTAGAACGCATCTATGCGGATGCATGCGCCGACATCGGGAACATCATCCAGGACAAGGCCGCCCTGTGCCTCTACTGCGTGTACGCCTTCCTGAACGTGAAGGACTACATCGGCGGCGAGCGCTATCTCCTGGAGGCCCTGGGCTACAGCAACGACCCCAGCTGCAGGGGCATCCGCGGACAGGTGCTTTTCAACCTCTTCCGCCTGAAGTACAACCAGGGCGACATGAACGCCGCAATCAACTACGGCCAGATGGCAATGATCGAACTGGAGCTCGGCATGCCCGACACGCAGGCGCAGATCGAGTTCATACGCTCGCGCATCGGATGAAAATATACAATCGGAATTGCCTCACAGCACCCTGCTGATGTCGGCCTTTATCATTTCCGGGAGATCCCCGTAAACGGCGATCTTCCCGCCGCAGCACGACATGCATCCCCTGACGCCCTCGAGACTGCCGATCCTCTCGCAGCTCTCGGCCAGGTTCTCCTCGCCGGTGACCATGTTGCCGAGTGCCGTGGCGCAGCAGTCCGCCAGGACCACATTGTCGGAGACCACGGTGGAGATGTTGCTCTCCCCCAGGGATACGGAAGGGCCTATCTTCCTCGATGAGGAGCATATACCCAGCACCTTATCCGCGGTGACATCGAAGGCCAGGTCCCTGAATACGGGATGGTCGGCGAAGATGCCCACCGGACGCCCTTTCGGAGAATAGATTGCGATGTCGCCGCCGTTCTCCACGACGGCCTCTTCGGCACCCCCGTCTACAAGCCTTCCGACCGCGCACTCGGCCACGGCGCCCGCCACTCCCGCCATCGGTCCGACCCCGGCGATAACGGATGCCTGGCACATCCTCTGAATTAAAGGATGGTCAGAAGAATCCGGAGGCATGGGATCGTAGGTGATCCCGAAGAACGGATCGTCCTCCACCTTGCTCTCGATGATAGCTCTCGCTTCGAAGATGGCCTCCTGCGCGGTGCGGAGGAGACTCTCGTCACAGACAATAGTGGCGCAGGTCTCCTTAACCCTGAAGAAGGTTCTCATATGACTAGCCTGAGGGCCTTGACCGAGCAGGCATCGATGCAGGAACCGCAGGCGATGCAGGAACTGTAGTTCACGACTACCTTGTAATCGTCGTCGACCACGATGGACTTGGTGGGGCATACCGACACGCAGGCGCCGCATGACCAGCATTTCTCCTCATCCTTGTGGATGTGGTCCATCACGGGGCAGACGGAATATCCGCATTCCTTGACGCGCTCCATACCCTTGTCGATGGTCTCCTCGTCGCCGACGACGCTCACGATCATGATGCCGCTGCCGTCGCCGGAGATGTTGGCCTTGAGGACGTTGGGGGTGAGGTCGAATTCCTTCACGAGGACGTATGCGACCGAACCCTGCACGTTGGACTCGTTGTAGGTGATCTTGAACTTCTTCTCCATGGGTATCACAACCAATCCTCGACGAGGCTGTTCAGTTTGGCTTTCTTGGGGAACTGCATGACGGGTCTGTTCAGCTGGAACTCGCCGTTCTCGATCCAGGACTTCAGCTCGCCTGCGACCGCCCTCGCCCCGTGATAGGACGAGAGGGACGAGGTCCTGATCTTCTTTCCCTCGTATTCGATGGAGCCGGACCTGAGTTCCGCATAGGTGTAGCGGGCCATCTCCTTCCTTCCGGCGGGAAGGCTGTAGTCCGTGAGCTGCGCATAGATCTGGTCGTCGGAGATGCAGCATCTCTGCAGGATGTCCTTGTTCAGGATGGGGATGGGTATCCCGACTCCGATGGCCAGGGAGATGCCGTAACCGGTGATGTCGAGTCCGCGGAGGTACTTGGCGTTCATCTGCTTCATGTCGCCGACCAGCGCGAGGGTCCTGGCCCCTCCGATGGGGACGCCGTTGACCTCTTCGACATTGGTCTTGAACTGGGTACCCTGCCAGGTGACGTACCCCTCTCCTCCCGCGAGGAAGATGTGGGTGCCCATGCCGATGGTCTCCAGATGAGGGTCGTTGAGCAGAGGGGACAGCTGTCCGGCGGAACTGTAGGTGGCGTTCTTCATCCTGGGGAGGAGCTTTCCCATGTAGGTGTAGAGGGTCCTTCCGGAGGTGTTGGT
>CADAGG010000080.1 GCA_902787415.1 methanogenic archaeon | reverse complement strand
GCGAAGGTCTCGTCGCCGGATCCCTCGTGCATGACCACGAACACGCCTGCCGCATTACCGTTGACGCAGAACCTGGCAGCCGCCATGAGGTTGCTGCTGGCGTCGGAGGAGGGCCTGTCGGAGGACCTCTGGGCACCGACGAAGACGACGGGCTTGGGGATGTCGCCGAGCATGAAGGACACCGCAGCGGCGGTGTATCCCATGGTGTCGGTTCCGTGGGGGACAATGACCGCGTCCGCCCCGTTGTTGAGCTCGTCGGCGATGGCCTCGGCGAGCTTCTGCCAGTGGGGGACGGTCATGTTCTCGGAGAAGATGGAGAACAGGACGTTGGCCTTCAGGTTGGCGATCTCCTTGATCTCGGGGACCGCGTTGATCATGTCGGAGGTGGACAGCGCCGGGTGGACGGCTCCGGTACGGTAGTCGACGTAGGATGCGATGGTTCCGCCGGTTCCGATGAGGACGATGGTCTTCAGACCGGCCTTGGGGGCGTCCTCGGACTCGTGCTTCACCCTCTCCACGGGCCTGGACTCCACCGAGATCTTGGCGTCCTCGGCCATCCTGATGCCGATGTTGTATCCGCTCTTCATCTTGAGGATGAGGATGTCGTGCCCGCTGAACTCGTGGTGGGGCATCAGCACCCCGCGGTAGGTCTTACCGGAAGTCTCCACGTTCAGCATGCAGCCCTCTTCCGCACCGGCGTCGGCCAGTTTCTTTGACAGGAAGTCAGCATAGCTCATAATGGAGGGACTATGTTGCCCTTTTGTATTAACTTATCGTGCGCGTGTGTGGATAGACTTATAGGGAACGGCGTCGATAAAGGCAATATGCACATTGTCCAGGCCGGAATGGAATTCGACGTTCTTAGAGCGAACAACAAGATCGCGCACGAGAACTACCACCTTCTGAAGGAGCACGGCATCAAGTCCGTGGACTTCATGGGCTCCATCGGCGCAGGCAAGACCGCGCTCATCATCGAGATCGGCAAGAGGCTGGTCGGGCGCGGCAAGAGGGTGTGCGTGATCGCGGGCGACGTCACCGGCGACGACGACTTCAAGAGGTTCCGCGAGGCGGGGCTCGACGCCGTCAACTGCAACACCGGCAAGGAATGCCACCTCGACGCCAACCTCATCAGGAAGTGCCTGGCGGACATCGACCTGGACAAATACGACGTGATGATCATCGAGAACGTGGGCAACCTGGTCTGCCCCGCGGACTTCCCGCTGGGCACCGACTTCCGCGCCGTGGTGGTCTCGACCACCGAGGGCGACGACATGGTCAGGAAGCACCATGCGGTCTTCCAGCACTCCGACGTGGCCATCCTCAACAAGATGGACATCGCCGACGCGGTGGGGGTCGACCCGAGCGTCATCACCAAGGACTACAACAAGCTGACCGGCGGCCTCAAGAACATGTACACCTGCAGTGCCAGGAAGGGAAACGGGGTCGACGAGATCATCGACGCATTCGGATTCTGAGGAGGACATGGAATGAAGATTCTTACAGTGGGCGGAGGAGCAAGGGAGCACGCGGCCGTAGAGGCATTGGCCCGTGCCAACGCGGAGATTTTCGCAGTGATGAAGAACAGCAACCCCGGCATCGCCAAGAGGGCCAAGGACGTCCTGCTCGCCAGCGAGGACGACATCGACAAGATCTGCGATTTCGCCATCAACAACTTCGTGGAATACGCATTCATCGGCCCCGAGGCACCTCTCTCCAGCGGAGTGGTGGACGCCCTGGAGCACATCGGCATCAAGTGCGCATCCCCCACCAAGGACGCCGCCAGGATCGAGACCTCCAAGACCTTCATGAGGAACCTGGTCGACAAGTACAGGATCGACGGAAACCTCGGATACAAGAGCTTCGACAACGAGGCCGAGGCCATCGAATACGTCAAGACCGTCCCCTACAAGGTCGCCATCAAGCCCGTCGGACTCACCGGCGGAAAGGGAGTGAAGGTCCAGGGAGACCAGCTCACCAACCTGGACGAGACCATCGCCTACATCAAGGAGATCTTCGAGGGCAACGTCGGAGGCGGAAAGGTCATCATCGAGGAGAAGGCCGAGGGAGAGGAGTTCACCCAGATGGTCTTCACCAACGGAGACGAGATCTACCCCATGCCCCTGGTCCAGGACCACAAGAGGGCATACGAGGGAGACCTGGGTCCCAACACCGGAGGCATGGGTTCCTACAGCGACGCGAACCACCTGCTCCCCTTCGTCACCGAGGAGGACCGCCAGAAGTCCATCGAGATCGTCAGGGCCATCGTCAAGGCGCTGGCCTCCGAGGGATGCACCTACCGCGGGACCATGTACGGACAGTTCATGCTCACCAAGGACGGACCCAAGATCATCGAGATCAACGCCAGGTTCGGCGACCCCGAGGCCATGAACGTCCTCACCACCCTCCAGACCGACTTCTCCGAGATCATCAAGTGGATGGCCGGCGGCAAGCTGAAGGACAAGGACGTCAAGTTCGCCAACAAGGCCACCGTCTGCAAGTACGTCGTCCCCAGGGGATACGGGGTCAAGTCCGAGGCGGGACACACCATCTCCATCGACCTCGACAGCATCGCCAACACCGGCTCCGTCGCATACTTCGGCAACGTCGACAAGAACGGCGGCAAGCTGGTCACCGGCACCTCCCGTTCCATCGGAATCGTCGGAGTCGGCGACACCCTGGAGGAGGCCGAGAGGAACTGCGAGGCGGGACTCTGCTACGTCAAGTGCGACGCCATCGCCGTCCGCCACGATATCGGAACGGCCGCCCTCATCCAGAAGAGGATCGACCACATGAAGCAGATCCGCGGGCAATGAGACGCGTCGCAGTCAAGATAGCCTACCTGGGGGACGAGTTCAACGGCTCCCAGATCCAGCCCACCGATGACAATCCCAGCATACGCACCGTCGCGGGGGAGATCCTGAAGAACCTCGAGCTGGTGGACCACGTCCCGCCCGAGAAGATCGACCTGAAGTTCGCCAGCCGCACGGATGCAGGGGTCAGCGCCCTCGGGAACGTCATCACATTCTACACCGAATTCAAGGATCTGGGTCTTCTCCTGCAGGCGGTCAATTCCATCTCCCACGGGGTGTATTACACGGCCGCCGTCGAGATCGACGATGCGTTCAATCCCCGCATGGCGTGGAAGCGCTACTACCGCTACATCGTGCCCGAGTTCGGCATCGACCTCGACAAGTTCGTCATGGCCGCCAAGCTCTTCGAGGGACATCACGACTTCAAGAGATTCGCCAAGAACGAGACCGGCAGGTCCACGGTCATGGCGATCGACAGCATCGACGTGAGATACGAGAACGGCCTCATAATCACCGATTTCTGCGCCGACTACTTCCTCTGGAACCAGATACGCCGCATCATGGCGGCGGTCCTGCAGGTGAGCAAGGGCATGTCCTCCATGGACGACGTGAAGGCCAAGCTCGCCGGCGAGGACGGCACCTTCGGCATCGCCAAACCGGACGGCCTCACCCTGCTCGACGTGACATACCCAGACCTCGAATTCAAGAGGCCCGACATACCCCCTTACGAGAAGCGCCTCAGACGCGACCTCTATCTCGACAGCGTCCGCAGGATGTTCCACAAATCCTTATGACGGGAACACCATCACCCTCCTATGCAGCTCCATGAACTCATGTCGGAGGCAGAGCAGGCCCTGGCCGCGGAAGAGGAGGCCACCAACCTCGCTTTCAACCTTTCCAGGAAGATCATCCGCAAGACCAAGACCGCCATCCACGGCATCCATGCGGGTCAGAGGGACCCGGAGCTCATAGACAGCATCTCCAGCGACCTGGCGGGCCTGGTGGAGGCCGTTGCCGGCTATCCCAAGCTCGTATACGGTGCGGATGTGGAGAGCGCCATGATGGAGTTCGCGGAGACGGTAATCTACGATTATGCCCTCCGCGGGGAGGAGATACCGTCCTACCGCGTCCTGGAGATCACACCCGCCGCATGGGTGCTGGGTCTTGCGGACAGCATCGGCGAGCTCAGGAGGGACATGCTCGACAGGCTCATGAAAGGAAACCTGCCCGAAGCTACCCGCATATTCTCTAAGATGGAGGAGCTCTGCGACGTCCTCATGACCCTCGACATCAAGGATTCCGTCGTACCGGTCAGAAGGAAGCAGGACATCGCACGCGGTATCATGGACCGTTCCCGGACGGACATTACCACCGCATCGATGATGAAGACCGCTTGAACGGTGCGTTCGGACGCGCTTATTCCGGATCAGGATTTCTGAAAATCGCTGATCCTGTTTAGAATGAGGTCGAGGAGTTCCGGCGGCACTATCGTCTCCGAAAGGATTTTCTCGACGGGGTGTCCGGTTTCATCCTTTTTCCTAAGAATCTCTGCGGCATAGTAGTCAGCGAGTTCGGCATCCCTGCTGACGCGTCCTTCCTCGCGTCCTTCCTCGCGGACAATCTCCATCTCCTCGGCCAAAGCACCCATTCTCTTCGCCTCCACTAGAATAGTATCACTTACATCGATATCATAGTTTTTCCTCAGTTCCTTAGCTTTCTCTGCATCATCGATCTTGCCTGAGAACAAGGTATTGAGCATTCCGAGGACAGGTTAGCGGAGGATGAGTCCTTGAAAAGAGTTCTGAAAAAAGGTTGAAGGGGGAGTCCCCCCTTCGTTTGAAAGGATTAGCGCCTTGCCTTGGGCTTGCCGTAGTTCTTGACAGGCTTGCGGTAGATCCACACTGCGATAACGGTGACGATGATGAACAGCAGCACCATCAGGTAGGTGTATGCGCTCATGCTGCCCTGATCGTAGTAGAACTCATGCTCCACTCCGAGACCGG
>CADAGG010000079.1 GCA_902787415.1 methanogenic archaeon | reverse complement strand
CGATCTCGCCGTGGGTTCGCTGAAGAAGGTGACCGTGGAACAGGCAGCTGTAGCTACCATCAGGGACGGCAACGGATCCCTCTCGCTGCACTGCGACGGAATCACCCTGACCTTCTCCGCCGAATCCCTCAAGAACCTGTCTGGCACTTTGGAGATCAGGCTTAACGACGCGCCTCTGAACGACGCTCAGAAAGCATCCGCCAAGGACAGGGCCACATACAACCTCGAGATCTATTCCGACGGCACCAAGGCGGAGATGCTCCACGGAGTGGTGACCGTGGTCCTGCCCTTCGTACCCCACTCCGAGGCGGAGAAGGAGAAGGTCCAGGCCTGGAAGATCGACTCCAACGGCGTCGCCCATACCTACAAGGCCGCATATGCGGACAATGCCATCTCCTTCGCGACGAACACCCCCGGCTGCTACGCCATCTCCCTGGACAACGTCCCCAGCAGGTCTGACGTTCATATCGGGAGTGACGACACCCTGCTGATAGCCGGCATAGGGATCGCCGCGGCGGTCATCGCGGGACTCCTCATCTATTTCTTCGTAATCAGGAAAAAGAGGTGACGGAGGGGTTGCCCCCTCCTGAAAAGTTTTGGCTCACTCTACGTAGGGCTTGATGAAGCCGGTCTGCATCATGCTGGCGGTCAGCTTCCTGGACCTGCTGATGATGGCAGCGGCGCGGTCGTACTCCTCCTGGTAGGAGCACTTCTCGCGTGCGACACCCTGCTCGATCGCCTTCATGGCGACGGCGGCGGCCTCCCTGGGGAAGACGTCCTCCTCGGACATGTTGGGGATGATGTACTCCTCGGTGATTCCCTTCTCCTCTGCGCACTTGGCGAGCTCGGTGGCCGCTGCGATGCACATCTCGTCGGTGATGGTCCTTGCCTTCACGTCGAGCACACCGCGGAAGATGGCGGGGAATCCCATGGAGTTGTTGACCTGGTTGGGGAAGTCGGAACGTCCGGTGGCGAAGACCTTGCATCCGTGCTCCTTTGCCTCCCAGGGCCAGATCTCGGGGACGGGGTTGGCGGTGGCGAACACGACGGGGTCGTCGGCCATGAGGTCGATGTACTCGGCGGGGATGGTTCCGGGTCCGGGCTTGGAAGCGGCGATGACGATGTCGGCGCCCTCCATTGCCTCCTTGATTCCTCCGGTCTTTCCTGCACCGTTGGTCTTCTCGCAGATGTTCTTCTTCAGCCTGTGGAGGCTCTCGAAGTCCTCCCTGGACTGGTTGAGGATTCCCTTGGAGTCGCACATGCAGAGGTGCTCGGGCTTGAATCCGGTGGCCAGCAGCAGCCTTGCGATGGCGAGGGATGCGGCTCCGGCTCCGATGACGGTGACGTTAGCGTCCTGGAAGTTCTTTCCGACGAGCTTCATGGCGTTCATGGCACCGGCGACCTCGACGGTTGCGGTACCCTGCTGGTCGTCGTGCCATACGGGGATCTTGCAGTCCCTCCTGAGCTCGTCGAGGATGTCGAAGCACTTGGGGTTCGAGATGTCCTCGAGGTTGATTCCTCCGAAGGAGGGGGCGATGAGCCTCACGGTCTCGATGATCTTCTCGGGGTCCTTGGTGTCAAGGCAGATGGGGACGCAGTCCACACCTCCGAGGTACTTGAAGAGCATGGCCTTTCCTTCCATGACGGGCATGGCTGCCTCGGGTCCGATGTCTCCGAGACCGAGTACACGGGTACCGTCGGATACTACCGCTACGGTGTTCCACTTGCAGGTGTGCTCGTAGGCGAGGTCGGGGTTCTGTGCGATGGCCTTGCAGGGCTCCGCGACTCCGGGGGAGTACCAGATGGAGAAGTCGTCGAAGGTCCTGATGCAGGCCTTGGGGACGGTCTCGATCTTACCGCCGTAGTAGGGGTGCATCTTCATTGCATCCTGTCCGGGCTTCTTGGCGCGCTCGAGGCGCTCCTCAACGGTAAGTTCCTTCTGCTCGGCGGGGGCGGCGGGGGCCTTGTTGTCCTTCTTGAATTTGTCCATGAAACTCATGATATCTCCTCTTTCTACGAATTTCGTAAGAAATCCTTCGAATTGCTTAGGACACGGTAATACTGTTCCTTTTTATAGATATTGCGTATGTTAAAAATCGCAATGGACGGCGAGAAAAGCATCCCCCGCGTCGTGCTTATCGACGGTTATATCGATGACCCAGCAGCCCTGGGCGTACCTCCGTACATTTCTCCCATGATACGTGCGGTGGCCGGTGCGGCGGTCGATGCTGGCGGCGAAGTGACCTATCTGTCGGTGGATATGCTCCGCCAGGGGCGCCAGATCCCCGACGCAGACGTCACCGTCCTGCTGTCCGGTAACACTGTGCCAGGCAAGTATCTGCGCAGCATGCCGATGTCGCTGAAGGAGATCCGCGAGTACCTCCCGAAGATGAAGGGATGGAAGCTCATCGGCGGATCGTCGGCATACGCTCCCGAAGCAGAAGGCTTCGATTTTCGTATTCACAAGGATCTCGCCGCATCCCTCTACGACGGCATGACCGGCAAGGAGGTCAGGGAGAGGTTCAGGACCCTCGACGAATGGAACAGGTGGATGCTCCTCGGTGCCGACATCGTGAAGGAGCACCAGGACTTCCCGCAGCCCCTGATGGTCGAGATAGAGTCCTACCGCGGATGCCACCGCTACGCCTCGGGAGGATGCTCGTTCTGCATCGAACCGACCAAGGGCAGACCCCTCATGAGGCAGCCCGAGGACATCCTGGCGGAGGCGAGGAGGCTCAGGGAGCTCGGAGTGTGCAATATCCGCGTGGGCGGTCAGACCTGCATCGTCTCCTACGGCTCGGAGGACTTCTCCTCCGGTGTCCCCCGCCCCGTCCCCTCCAAGGTGCGTCAGCTGTTCGAAGGACTGAAGGCGCTCGGCTTCGAGCACATCAGCGTGGACAACGCCAATCCCGCGGTCATCGCCACCTATCCCGAGGAGTCCTCGGAGATCATCAGGATCCTGGCGGACAACTGCAGTTCCGGCAACGTGCTCGCCCTGGGCCTGGAATCCGCCGACCCGGCGGTCAGGGAGGCCAACAACCTCAACAGCACCGCCGACCAGGTGCTGGAGGCGATACGCATCATCAACAGGTACGGTGCCGAAAGGGGCCCCACGGGACTCCCGAAGATCCTTCCCGGGCTCAACATCATATGCGGCCTGGAGGGGGAGACCTTCGAGACCTACGGCATCGACATGGACTTCCTGAAGAGGATCGTCGACGAGGGGCTAATGGTCAGGAGGATCAACATACGCCAGGTCATAGGCTCCCGCAGGGAGTTCCACGTCAAGATGAACGAGAAGCGCTTCAAGAAGTTCAAGGAGAACGTGAGGGAGAACATCGACCACCCGCTCCTGGAGCGCATGATCCCCCTGGGCACCGTCCTCACCGGCGTGTACGCCGAGATCCACGACGGGAACATCACCTTCGGCAGGCAGCCCGGTTCCTATCCCATCCTGGTCGGCATCCCGTACAAGGTGGATCTGGACCGCTTCTACGATGTGAAGATCACCGAATGGGGATTCAGGTCGGTGACAGGCATCACCTATCCGTTCAACATCAACACCATGCCCATGTCGGCCCTCTCCGCCCTGCCCGGAATCGGCAAGAAGAGGGCGACCGCTCTCACCCTGAAGCGTCCCTTCAAGGACCTGGAGGATCTCGGCCGTGCCATCGACGACCCCAAGGTCATCGAGGGCCTGCGGGACTACGTCGTCTTCGAGTGATTTTTTAAGAAGTTATGGGATTCGGTAAGCATGGACAGTCTCCGTGCGGCAAGGTATCCCTTCCTCAGCGAGGCCTCGGAATTCGCAGAGGCCAACTCCGAGGGTATAGAGAAGCTGCTGTCGAGCGAGACTTACGCCGAGGCCAGGGAAAGGGGCCTCGCAAGGGTCATGGGCGCCCTGGACAACCACACCATCCCCGAGAACTCGCTGTCCGGGGAGTACAACCGCCTGATGGAGGTCCTCTCCTACCCGTACGCCAGGATCCTGGTGTCCTGCGTCGGCGACAGGCTCCTCCTCAAGAGGTACGCCCTGGCGGAGGCGGAGCACATGAACCACATCCTCACCAAGGACCCCGATTCGGTGGACCTCATCGTGAAGGAACTGGAGGTCAACGCCACCGCCAACCGCGACGGCACCGTGGACATGCACTTCGCCGATTTCCTGCGTTTCTCCTATGTCATGAAGGCGGTGGAATGGAAGCTCATCAACTCGGACATCCACAACGGATTCGTCACCCTTCCCCGTGACAAGTTCGTGAGGCTCCTGCAGAACGCCTACCGCCTGAAGATCGAATCCGAGCTTCCGCTGAACGTCCCCGACGACTTCAGGAAGGACCTGTCCTCGAACCTCACAAAGATCGATCTGGCACTATCGGCCGTCAAGACCCGTCTGAGCCCCACGGGAGGGCAGGGCATGAACGATGCTTACCTGCCGCCCTGCATCAGGACCATCATCGAGATGGCACAGGCGGGACAGAACCTGCCCCACAGCGCGAGGTTCGCCCTGGTGACGTTCCTGCATGCGCTGGGACTCGAGTACAGTCAGATCATAGCGATATTCGCGGTGTCCCCCGATTTCAACGAGGCCATGTCGGAATACCAGATCAAGCACATCACGGGAGAGCTGAACGGGACCGAAGGATACACCCCGCCCGTTTGCAGCACCATGAGGACCAACGGACTGTGCTTCGACCCCGACCCGCTGTGCGAGAAGGTGAAGCACCCGCTGAGCTACTACCGTATAAAATCGGGGAACTATCAGAGACAGCCCAAGGAGTGAGCTCACTCCTTCTTTTCCTCTGACACTGCGAAGTAGATCATCATGATCTCCATCCAGGACAGGCTGTAACCGGAGATGTCGAAGAATCCGTAGCCGCACATGCAGGCGATCCACTGGATGATGGGGAACGCTACGCAGAGGACCACACGGTCGGCACGTCCCAGGAGTCCGTCGTAGAGCCTCTTGGCGCCGATGGCCTGGGCCTGGGTACCCATGTAGGAGGTCAGGAGGACGCCCATGACGGCCAGGAGTCCGACGGTGGTGTTGCACCATCCGCTCAGGGCGATGGCGGCGATCATGAACATGTCGGCGTAACGGTCGAAGACGTGGTCGAGGTAATCTCCCTTGACAGAGCATTTGCCGGCGAGCTTGGCGATCTTTCCGTCGAGCGCGTCGAAGTATCCGGAGAGGAGGACCACGGCGGCACCCACGGGAAGGAGCCAGTTGTAATCCCAGCTGAGGTACAGCAGGATTCCGCTGATGGCGGCGGTGATGAGTCCGAGCCAGGAGATGGTGTTGGGATTTACGTTGATGAATCTCTTCGCGACAGGTGCGAGGGTGAACTCTGCATCTTTTCTGTGCTTGTCTAGAACCATTCTTCCATCTCTCCGGACCAATCCACCCTTCCGGGCGGACCTAGCTCTATCTCACCATTAAGTATCCGTTCTATAAAATCGACTGCATCGGAAGGGGTGCCTTCGGAGCAGTCGTACTCGTTGACGGGGATGTCCGTGTCGGTCGCTTCGCACAGGATGACGTCGAGGACCTCGGCCTGCACGTTCTCCCTGACCTTGGCCTCCGAGTACCCCCTCTTCCTCAGCCTCTCGGCGAGGACGGAGGGCCTGCACCTGAGCACGATGATGCGCGAGCAGTCGGTGCCGTGGGAGAGGTGGGAATCGATGAAGACCACGCCGTCCTTCCTGCGGTACTCCTCCAGGGAGTCGTTGAACGCCTCCATGTCGACGTTGAAGGTGTCCCTCGGGACGTCCTTCTCGGTCAGCAGGCCGTGGGCCCTGAGGTGCTCGTTGGCGTCCACCACCTCGTAGCCGCGGCGGCGCAGCTCCGCTGATACCGAGGTCTTCCCGACCCCGGGGGTACCGGTGATGGCGATCAGCACCATGTCCTCACTTCAGGTAGGGCGCGGCACGCTCCTCGACCATGTCCCAGGTGGGGAGATTGGTGAGCGCTCCGACCTTCTCGATGGTGAACGATGCGGTGGCCGACGCGAGTATGAGGGAGTCCTTCACGGAGTATCCGCGGTAGAGTCCCGCGTAGAATCCGGCGCGGTAGGTGTCGCCGCAGCCGGTGGCGTCGACGGGCTTCCCGCCCTTGATGCAGGGGATGCGAACGGTCTCGTCGCCGATGCGGGCCACGCTTCCCTCGGCGCCCTCGGTGCGGACCACCAGCTCCTTGCCGAGGTCCAGCACCGACTCCATGCCGGTGCGCTCCTGGATGACCTTGGCCTCGAAATCGTTGCAGAATACGCTGTCGGCGAGGGGGAGACCCTTCTCCAGCCTCTCCGCGGGCCAGAGACGGTAGGTCTCCTGGGCGGGGTCGAAGGCCACCTTGGTCTTCGTTCCTTTCAG
>CADAGG010000078.1:2967-7931 GCA_902787415.1 methanogenic archaeon | reverse complement strand
AGAGGCACCGGCCTCGGCGAGGCATTGGCGGAGCAGACCCCTCGCCTCGATCTCGGCCGCGGCCTCCCCGTCGGTGAGGGCGCAGGTCCCGAGGACCCTCTTCATCACCGGGGTTTGGAACATGGTCCTGGTCCCGGTCATGTTCACGAACTTCCCCGCACGGTCGGAGGTGGCCACGATCTCGTTCACCCTCCTGGTCTGCGCGCCCGTCTGACGGTCCGTCACGGTGCCGACGGTTACCAGGACGTCCGTGGCCGAGAAGGCCTCCGGGGAGACTCCGAGGTCGTGCACCACCCTGTCGAACACGCTCTTGGCGGAATCGCCGTGTATGGTGCCCATGATGGAGCTTCCCGCACGCCCGGTCCTCATGCTCTCGTAGAGGGTCCTGACCTCCTCTCCCCTGACCTCTCCGAGGACTATCGCGGACTCGCCCATACGCAGGGACACCCTGAGGGCCTCGTTGGCCCTGGTGAGTGAATCGCCCTCCATGTGGTCGTCGACCACCATGGATTGGACCTTGTACCCCATGGAGCGCATCTGCTGCGTGGGTAATTCTCTAGTGTCCTCTATGGTGAGCACCCTGGTGGACCTGTCGAACTCCAGCATCAGGGCCGAGAGGAGCGAGCTCTTCCCCGCGCCCCTCGCACCGCAGACGAGCAGGGTGGCCCTGTTCTGCACCAGGAATGATAGCAGCCCCGCGGTGTATGCGTCGATGGTGCCGTTGGCGATGAGCCTGGTGAGCGTCCACGGGTCGGAGGAATGCTTGCGGATGGATACCGCGTCGCCGTTGGGGCTCAGAGGATATCCGACTACCGTGGCGCGGGCGGCCCCGTCGCGCATATCCGTCTCGAGGACGGGGTTGGATTCGCAGTAGGGCAGTCCGCTGATCCTCTTGAGGCTGCAGACGAGGTTCATGATCTCCCTCCTCTCCACCACGAGGTTGGTCCTGCAGCGGAGATGGGAGTTCCCTCCCCCGATCCCCGAGAGAGTGACGTGCACCCTGTTCCTGTCGGCCGGGGCGTCCACGTAGATGTCTTCGAGACGGGGGTCGTCGAGGAGGACGTCGAAGACCCCCAGCCCCACGGTGTAGCGGTAGACTATGTCGCAGATGTTCGACACGAGGTCCTCCGCCGCCTGCGCGTTGCCCCCGCAGGCCATCAGGAGCGTGTCGGAATCCCCGGAGAGCATGTCCCTCACGGCGAGGTTCATGCGGAACCTGTCGGCATGCCCTCCCGCCTTGCGGAAGCCCGCGCGGACCTCCTCGATGGCGTGCTCGATGATCCCGTTGACCGTGTCCGAGCAGGTGTACTCCGTGGGTATGAGGTTGTACTCGGTCTCCCCGTCGGCGGCGGTGCCGATCACGACATGTCCGCTGGGGGTGTCGTACTCCTCGATGATGTCGAGCTGACCCACGCTGCCGACCAGCCAGCATTCGGCGTAGCGGGGCTTGGTGCGGATGCCGGAGCCGATGACGGTCCTGAGGTCCTCCCTGAATGAGCTCTGGGGGACGGGAGGGGCGGACGGCGGGACGTTGTTGGCCCCAACGAATACCGGGGCGGGCTGCTGAGGCGCCTGATACGCCTTCTTCTTTCCGAACAGCATCAGAAAGCACCTCCGTTCCTCGCCATCGACGATGCCTTGGCACGGATGCGGGAAAGGTCGTCGTCGGCCTTCTTCAGGGCGGCATAGGTCTTCTGCATGCACACGGTGCATTCGGGACCGTCCCCGGGGTCGGAGTACAGTCTCGACATGGCCGGTCCGAGGGCCGGCTCGGGGAAGTCGGCCCAGGCTCCGCCGAGGACGTTGGAGGGGGAGCGGGAGCAGCCCCTGCACCGTCTGCTTTGCATGTCCCCCATGACAGGGATGGAGAGGGTGGCGAGCTCGCAGAGCAGTTGGGCGGCGTTGCCGGAGATCTCCGTGTCACGGGTGCCCGCGAGCCTGATCCTCTCCGACGGCCCCTCATCCGCTATTGCTTCGCAGATACATCTGGCACATGCGCCGTTGGAGGGGTCGGGGAGCTGTTCGCAGCCCGCACAGCTGATGATCAGCGATCTCGAATCCCTGTCCGTGACGGCGGTACCGGGAGCTGTTCTCTTGGAGTTCTTCCTGAAGGATGACATGATCTAACCACCGCCCCCGGGGAGTTTAAAACGGGGATACTGCAGTTAGCGCTTAGCCGACGTTACTCCGTTCACGAGTACTATTAAAGACCATGACGCGGATTATTATCGCACAGGAGGCCCAAACCTTGTCGAACCAATCCATGACCCTCGGGGTAGCCCTCGTCGCCTGCATAATGGTAGCCGCCAGCATCTCTGTCGTAGGTTTCGTCAACGTCACCCGCGACGACAGCTTCCAGGTGCCCGACGGACTCCCCATCCACCATATCGAGGGGTCCACCGACCTCCCCGGCAATTTCTACATCTCCTTCGTCTACACGCAGAACATCATGATGCTGGACGGGAAGGGGGACATCGTATGGGCCAAGCACACCGACCACAAGGACGACGGTGTGAAGACCGGCTATTGGGACTTCAAGAAGCACGTCATCGACGGCGAGACCTACTACAGCTACCACTCGCAGGACAGCCGCTTCGACAAGTACGGCCTGCCCGGATACGCGCCCGGATACCGCATCGTCATGGATTCCAACTTCAACGTGGTGAAGAAGATCTCCTTCGAGCAGTCCGCTACTGTTGACAAGGGACATCCGGTCGACGGACACGACTTCCTGATGATCGACCTCGACCATTACATCCTGTCCGGTTACATCAAGGACGCCGTATACAACAACCCCGGCTACGAGGGCAAGAAGGTCATCTACTCCTATCTGCAGGAGGTCGACCACGGCAAGGTCGTATGGGACTGGAAGAGCATCGACTATCCCGAGATCTACGGCATGACCCAGACCGATGCGACACCCTCCGCCGACGACTTCGCCAACGAGACCGTGGACGCTCCCGATTATGTGCATTTCAACGCCATGCGCCTGAACGACGACGGCGACCTGGTGTGCTCGTTCCGCCATCTCGACACCGTCATGTGCCTCGACCGCACCAAGCAGACCGACCAGATCAAGTGGAAGCTCTCCGGCCCCGAGGACATGTTCGGCCTCTCCGACGAGCAGAAGACCTCCGGCCAGCATTACGTCACCGTTGACGGCGACACCGTCATGGTGTTCGACAACCACAACATCACCGGCCATACCCGCATCTGCATCTACGAGGTGGACATGGCCAACCGCACCCTCCTGGATTTCAAGGAGTATTCGGTGCCCGGCAAGTTCTCGGCCGCCTGCGGTTCCGTCCAGCACCTCTACGACGAGGTCTATGCCATCGGATGGGGCGATGCGCAGAACGACAACGTATGCATGAGCGTGTACGACTTCTCGACCGGCAAGGAGCTCATGTCGATGCATCTCGCGCTGCCGCAGAACTTCACCTACCGGTGCGTCTACTATCCGTGATCAGCGCCTCTTCTTCCTGCGGAGGAGCTTCACCGCGAGGTATGCGAACAGCAGCGATATCAGAAGTGCCAGAGGCAATACCAAAACGGTGAATCCGTAGGGGTACCACAGGTCCACTGCGAGGCAGATGCAGTACACCGGGCCGAAGAACACCGCCATGTGCGGGGCCTTCCAGCACACGAGGGCCTCCACGACCGCTATGACCGCCCAGACCGCCATGGCGTATCCGAACTCCACCTCGAAAAGGGAGAACATGATGACAGCCAGTACGGGCAGGTAGAATCCCGCGGGGGCGGCGTTCTGTGCGAACTCGCTGTTCTCCATGCATGCGTATGGCCGAATCGGTTTTTGTAGCTGTCGAGGAGAGTCTTTAATCTGCATCGCCAATCACCCCCGCATGGCATTCGACGGCAGGATAAACATCATCGAGATCGATGACGAGACCCGCACGGTGGTCTTCGACCTCTACCGTAAGAAGAAGATCTCCGGCACCAAGCTCGGCCCCATCCTCGGCATGAGCGACCTCATCACCCCCTTCAAGATGGCCTGCGAGATCGCAGGGCTGTACCCCGGGGACAAGACCAACAAGTACATGGAGGCCGGCAACGTCCTGGAGCCCAAGATCAGGGCGTACGTGCGCAAGAACGCCTCCGAGATGCTCGCCCCCATGCTCGGCCTGGAGAAGGGTTCCCAGGTCATCATCGAGGAGCCCGTCGAGAAGGAGAAGTGCGGATACGACCACTTCCACGACAACAAGATGTTCGGCGGACTCGTCGACGGATACATCGCATACGGCGGGAAGAGGCAGGCGATCCTCGAGATCAAGACCTCACACGACCGCGAGAAATGGCTGGATTCCGAGGGCAACGTGACCATCGTGCCCCCGTCGTACATCATGCAGGCCGGACTCTATGCCCAGCTCTCCAACCTCGACACCATCGTGTTCGCCGTGGGATTCCTGCAGGACGACGATTACGACCGTCCCGCTTTCTGGGTGCCCACTCCGGAGAACACCGTCCTCATAAAGATGGACAGACCCGACATGACCAAGCCCATGGCCGATGCCGAGCAGTGGTACCATGACTACATCGAGGCCGGCGAGACGCCCGCTTGGACCGATGCGGATGCAGAGCTCGTGAAGTGGCTCAAATCCTACAAACCCGATAACAGGAAGAGGAGATGATTTTCCCGAGGGCGGGGGAATCCCCCGTCCTCATCCCTTGGCGGGGACGTACCTGTCCCTGCACCAGTTCGCGCCGTACGCGACGGCCATCATGGCGAGAAGACCCAGCACCAGCGGGAAGACTATGAACTGATAGTCGGTGATCATGCTGATTGCGCATGTGAGTGCGGTGGCTCCCGCGGGGGGATGGATGGTGCCGGTGGCCATCATGATGAGGATGGAACCGGTGACGCAGACACCGCAGCAGACCCAGTTGAGGTCCTGCAGCACCCCGGCCATGTCGAAGAGGACGGCGACGGTGACGGAGAATATGGC
>CADAGG010000078.1:0-2943 GCA_902787415.1 methanogenic archaeon | reverse complement strand
GCGGTGGAACCGAAGGAAGCCACGATGAACTGGCTGCGGCAGCCGTCGATGTTCACGCTCTGGTCGATGAGTCCGAGCACTGCGATTCCTATGAAGGAGAATAAAGCGGTGATGATGATCACCGGCATCGTGTACTTCTCCGAGGGTCTGAAAGGGTTCTCCATGTTATCGTCTTCTATGGGTATTTTCCTGCCGTATAAAGGTGTTAACGGGGGATAGAGGCGATCCCCCGCTGTTATGTTCACTGTTCCGCGATATTCAGGATGACCATGTCCTCCCTGACGGTCGAGTTGCCCTTGATGCCGAAGTTCTTCACGAGGACATCCAGGATTCCCGGGCTGATGAACTTGGGCAGCCTGGGGCCGAGCATGATGTCCTTCACGCCGAGGCTGAGCAGGGTAAGCAGGACGAGGACGGCCTTCTGCTCGTACCAAGAGATGTTGAAGGACAGGGGCAGACCGTTCACATCGGTCCCGAAGACCTCGGCCAGCTTGAGCGCGATGACGACCAGGGAGTAACAGTCGTTGCACTGTCCGGCGTCGATCAGACGGGGGATCCCGCCGATATCGCCAAGGTCGAGCCTGTTAAGCCTGTACTTGGCGCAGCCGGCGGTAAGGATCACGGCATCCTTGGGCAGCGACTCGGCGAACTCGGTGTAGTATGTCCTCTTCCCGAAGTGTCCGTCGCATCCCGCCATGACCACGAACCTGCTTATGGCTCCCGACTTGACCGCACCCACGATGGCGTCAGCGAGAGACAGCACCTGCGAATGTCCGAATCCGATGGTGAGCTCCCTGTCATCGATCTGTTCGGGGGGTGCACACTTCTTGGCCTGTTCGATGACCCTGCTGAAATCCTTCTTCCCGTCCACACAGGGTATGTTGAATGCCCCGGGGATGCCGGCGGTACCGGTGGTGTAGAGTCTGTCCGCATAGGTTTCCTTGGGGATCAGGACGCAGTTGGTGGTGGCCACGATAGGTCCGTTGAATCTTGCGAATTCCTCCTTCTGCGCATACCATGCTCCGCCGTAGTTGCCGACGAGGTTCTTGTACTTCTTGAAGGCAGGATAGGAGGATGCGGTGAGCATCTCGCCGTGGGTGTAGACGTCCACACCGGTGCCCTGGGTCTGTTCGAGAAGCTGTTCCAGATCCTTGAGGTCGTGGCCGGTGATGAGGATTCCGGGATTCCTTCCTACGCCGGTGCGGACCTTGGTAATCTCGGGCGTGCCATAGGTCTCGGTGTTAGCCTTATCCAGAAGTGCCAGGACGGTCGCTCCGACGGTCCCGCATTCCATGTTGAGGGCTACGAGTTCGTCGGCCGAAAGGGACTTCGCCAAAGAGGTCAGGGCCTTCCTGATGAATGCGGTGACGGTCTCATCACCGTATCCGAGGACCCTGGCGTGATGGTAGTAAGCAGCCATTCCCTTGAGTCCCAAGAGAAGGAGCTCCTTGAGGGATCTGAGGTCCTCGTCGGCATCGAGGGAGAGGATGCCGGGGACGCGGATATCGACCGGTGCCCCGATGAGGTGGCGGGCCGCCTCGGTCAGGGAAACAATCCTGGATTCGTCGAAGTTCGTGTTGCTGAGGGTCATGAAGAGACCATCCACGATGATCTCGTCAGCCTCCGAACCGGTCCTTCCCGAAGCGGCAAGTTCTATCAGGGTTCCTATGAGGGTATCCATTGCGGTCGAAAGCTCCTCGGTCTTTCCGCAAATTCCGATCTTGGTGCATCCTGCGGGGGCGCAGGCCTCTTCACACTGTCTGCAAAGCATCTTTGTCTAACTCCTGATATCAAATTGATATTGACTATCAAATAGATACCAAATTATATATACCGACAGTTTCTAGGAGGAAACCATGGATCACACGTGCACAGTATACAGGACGATGGAGTATCTCTCGAAGAAGTGGGCGATCCTCATCCTCCATCAGCTCTCCAAGGGGGAGGAATGGCAGAGGTTCTCGGCGATCAAGAGTTCGATGAAGGAGATCACCCCCAAGGTCCTCGCCGAGCGCCTCAGGGAGCTGGAGGAGGAAGGACTCATCGAGAAGAGGGTGGACACCACCTGCATGCCGGTAAAGAGCGAGTACCGCCTCACCGATATGAGCAGAGAACTCATGACCGTCGTGCACGACCTCAAGATGTGGGCGCTCAAGTGGAAGATCGACAACCCCGCGTGCAGGGAACTCATGACCGTCGTGCACGACCTCAAGATGTGGGCGCTCAAGTGGAAGATCGACAACCCCGCGTGCGGTAGGATGAACTGCCACTTCTGCACGCTCTGATTTGCGGAACAGCATGCAGGTCAGCATCAGAGGGCTCTGAGATTACAGTCGGTAGTCCTGATGAACGGCGACCCGTCCTTCAGCACCAGCGATTCGCCGTGGTGGATCACGGTGCACAGATCGAACGGGCCCTCCTGAATCACGTTCCCGTCGCAGTCCGCATAGTGCCATCCTTTGCTGTCGCGCACGGGGGCCTGACCCTCGGAATACTCCCTCGCCTCGATGAACCACCTGTTATGCAGGTAGTCGCCGAAATCCGTGACGAAGGTGGTGCCGATTCCCTTCTTGTATACCGGGGCGGACTGATCCGAGAAGTCCCAGACGAAATCGAACGAGTAGCTGTAGACAGGGAATCCGTCGTCCCTGCAATGGAAGAACCTGCCCCTTCTGTCGCATACGGAATACATGAAACCCGACGGTTCTCCGACCCACACCACATCCAGCGGATCGACGCCGAACCATTGCATGGGAGGAACTGCCCCGCCGAGATCTACCGATACATCGGAAGGCATGGGCGAGGTGTCGATGGAAACGCCGGCCTCTGGATCGATGGGGTATTCCTTCCCCTTCCAGACAGCGAAATAATTATTCCCGCGGCGGATGAAGAGCAGTCCCTCGCAGTAATCTATCCAGTCGTCCTCTGCGAACCTGCCGGTGA
>CADAGG010000077.1 GCA_902787415.1 methanogenic archaeon | reverse complement strand
GCCACCTTCTCCAGGCTGACCATGGACGTCCTCAACAGGATCTCCGTCAGGATCACCGACTCGATGAAGAGCCAGGTCAACCGCGTGGTGTACGACATCACCAGCAAGCCCCCCGCGACCATCGAGTGGGAGTGAACAAACCTTAACGGCCCTATCCGGGCCATACTCTTTTTTACCAATTTCGCGGATAACCGTTCATGAAAGTGTATGTCGTCGACAACGGCGGACAGTGGACCCACCGTGAATGGCGTGTCCTGAAATATCTCAAGGTCGAGACGAAGATCGTCCCCAACACCACTCCCTTCGAGGAACTGAAGGATCTTGACGGTCTGGTCCTCTCCGGAGGCGCCCCCAGCATCGCCTGCGAGGGTCAGCGCATGGGCAACAACGGCGAATACCTCGACAAGGCCGAGTACCCGGTCCTCGGCATCTGCGCCGGCCATCAGTTCATGTGCCAGCACTTCGGATCCACGCTCGGTCCGGCCGACATGCCGGAGTTCGGCGAGGTCAAGCTCCACATCGACGACCACTCGAACATCTTCGCCGGAATCCCCGACGACATCACCGTGTGGGGCTCCCACAACGATGAGGTCAAGAACGTCCCCGAGGGCTTCAAGGTCCTGGCCTCCTCGCCCTCCTGCGGTATCGAGGCGGTGTCCTGCCTCACCCGCCCCCTCTTCGGAGTGCAGTACCACCCCGAGGTGGAGAACAGCGAGTACGGGGCGGAACTCTTCCAGAATTTCCTGGAAATCATAAAGACCCAGAGGGCCTGAAAAAAAATAATCGGCGGCCCCTGATGGGGCCGTCGGATTCATTCTTTGGCGACGGTCTCAAGCTGGCTGATGATCTGCCAGATGAGGGTCCTTGCGTGAAGAGGTACGTTGGGGTCGTTCGCAAGGTCGTCGAGGATGTTGATGGCGCCGGCGGCACGTACGTCGGGGGCGTCCTTGGTGTCGAGAAGCCTTCCCTTTGCATCGGTGGCTCCCTTCCTGATGTTCCTGGGGACGGAAGTGTCCTCGGAGAGCATGGTCATTGCGTCAACAATCTGTTTGATTTTGTCTGCCATTTTGTCACCGCCTTTCAAGCAAGCTCGAATTCTTCCTGAAGGTCCATGGTCATCTGCTCGAGGACTTCCTCGAAGTTCGCGGACTTGTACTCCCTCATTCCGCCGATATCGCTCTGGATCTTGGCGACGAAAGTATTGTTGTCCTTGGTAATCTCGATATTGCACAAAACCTCTTCCATGTTTGAACACCTCAGGGGGAAATTGAGAGTCAATCCCCATATCATATAATAAATTTCGTGCCGTACATTTCCTGGCCTTTTGGGGCCGTGCCCCTTCTCTGAGACTTAATAATATAGTAAAGAGCGCCGAAACCTTTAAAATAAACATGCTAAGTTAGGGTGTTGCTTATTTGCTATTGTCAGTGGTAACGAACGAGCGATAAATGCACCGTAACCGGTGCTCAGAGGAAGAAAAATGACAGATGACAACGCCGGAAGAACTAAGGCTGAACAGATTCAGGACAGCCTCGACTCCAGAATCAGCGGTATCGGCAGGGGAAAATACGGAAGGATTCTCCAGATGGCCCACACCCCTGACAAGGAGGAGTATCTGAAGACCGCCAAAATTTCCGCACTGGGAATCCTCATTCTCGGTCTGGTAGGATTCGTTGTCATGTGGATCATGACCTACCTCCCGGAGTACTTCTGAGGTGGAGAGATGGCAGAGAACTATTCCAGTCCGATGTTCAGCGGTGACAGCGGCGTGAAGGACGTCCACGCGGGCGGCCAGGTCACCTGGGATTTCCAGGTGGCGGCAGGCGCAGCGGAGGCTGTCTTCACCGTCAGCGTCGTCGCATCCGACCCCGAGAACGGCCCCGAGTGGAGCGTCATCCTCTACGACTCCCAGGGCGCAGAGCTTTGGGACTACTTCCGCTCCAAGGCGGAGGTCAAGGTCGCCTTCCCCGGCAGCGCTTCCAAGATCCTGAGGCTCGAGGTCATCTGCCCCAGGGGAGCCAGGTACGACGACCGCGTCGACATCGAAATCACTGTCAAATCCAATGCCGGCACCGCCACCCAGCAGTTCGGCGCATGCGCCAAACAGTCCATCCTCATCCTGAAGACTCAGATCGATCAGGAGAAGGTCGTGGCACAGAGCCTGTTCGCGAAGGCCTCGCAGGGCGAGAAGGATGTTTACGCAGTCCTCAGCCCCGTAGGTCTCAGGGGATACGTGTTCGTCGAGGGTATGAACACCGACCGTCTCCAGGAGAAGACCCGCGAGATCAAGAAGGCACGCTCGTTCGTCGACAGGAAAGACATCAGTGTAGCAAAAGGGACCCACATCCCCGCCGAGACTTCGATCGAGGAGATCAGCTCATACCTTGTGCCCGTCTCCGCCGTCATCGGAATCGAGGAAGGAGACCTCGTGGAGCTTGTCAACGGACCCTTCAAGGGCGAGAGGGCAAGGGTCCAGAGGATCGATCAGGCTAAAGAGGAGATCACCGTCGAGCTCGTCGATGCCATGGTCCCCATTCCCGTTACCGTTAAAGGTGACAGCGTCAAATTAATCGAAAAGGAGAATTGAATATGGTAGACAAAGTAGAGGCAATGGTTGACGGTGGAAAAGCAACCGCAGGACCCCCTCTTGGACCCGCACTCGGACCCAAGGGAGTCAACACCGCCCAGGTAGTCGCAAAGATCAACGAGAAGACCAAGGCATTCGAGGGAATGAAGGTCCCTGTCACCGTCCTCATCAACGACGACAAGACCTTCGAGATCAAGGTCGGAACTCCCCCCATGTCCGCTCTCATCAAGGCAGAGCTCGGCATCCCCCTCGGATCCGGCAACCCCAAGACCACCAAGGTCGGAAACCTCACCGTCGAGCAGGCCAAGAAGGTCGCCGCACAGAAGCAGGACGATCTCCTCGGAGCCACCGTCAAGGCACGTGTCATGGAGGTCGCCGGAAACTGCGTCTCCCTCGGTGTCACCATCGACGGCAAGGATGCAAAGGTCTTCCAGGCCGATGTCAGGGCCGGCGTCTACGACGCTGAGCTCCAGTGAAACAAACCCTTCACAGGGGGATCAACATCCCCCTTTCCCTTTCTGTTCTTTATAATATATGGTGTCAAGTGGGACACCTTTATATATGACCCTAACTTACGACACTTGCTCGTAGGAGGGTCTAAACCGCCCGTTAGCACTACGAGGAGGAATTGTATTGGCAGATAAACCAACCGTAATAGTTGTGCAGAAGGCACTTGATAGTGCAAAGAAGCGCAAATTTGTTGAGACGGTTGAGTTGGCCATCAATCTCAAAGATGTTGACCTCTCCCTTCCTAAGAACCGTATTCAGGAAGACATCGTTCTCCCCAAGGGACGCGGAAAGGAAGTCAAGATCGCTGTGATTGGTGGTGGCGAACTTGCCTTGAAAGCCAAAGACGTTGCTGACCTTGTGATCACTCCCGAGGAACTCGGAACTCTCGCAGGGAACAAGAAGCAGGCCAAGAAGATCGCAAACGACATCGATTACTTCATCGCCGAGGCACCTTTAATGGCGCAGGTCGGTAAGAGGCTCGGTACCGTTCTCGGTCCTCGCGGAAAGATGCCTAAGCCCATCGCACCCGGAGCAGATCCGGCTGCCCTTATCGCAAACTTCCGTAAGTCTGTGACTGTTAGGACGAAAGACAAGAAAACTTTCCATGTCCCCATCGGAACCGTCGAGATGTCTGCAGATGATATCGCTGAGAATGCCGATCTCATCATGAAGCGTGTTGAAGGACACCTTGAGAAAGGATCCCACAACATCGCATCCGCTTACATCAAGACCACCATGGGTCCCGCGGAGAGGTTGCTCTGAGGAGGTCTAAGGATGGCACACGTTGCAAGTTGGAAGAAGGAACTCGTCGGTGAAATCGTCGAGGATATCAAGAACGCGCCCGTTGTCGCGGTCGTCAGTATGCAAGGTATCCCCGGCCAGCAGATTCAGGCGATGAGGGCTGGAATGCGCGGACACGCCAAGATCAAGATGACCAAGAATAACCTTATTCGCCTGGCTCTTGACGAGGCTGTTCAGTACAAGCCCGGAATCGATGCACTTGCTGAGCACGTCGATGGACAGTGCGCCGTTGTCACCACCGACATGAACGCTTTCAAGCTTTTCAACAAGCTTAAGGCGACCATGTCCCCCGCGCCCGCAAAGGCCGGTGACAAAGCACCCTACGACATCGTTGTCCCTGCCGGACCCACACCCTTTGGACCCGGACCTATCATCGGTGAACTTCAGAAACTCGGGCTTCCCGCTCAGATTATGAACGGAAAAATAACCATCAAGAAGGACACCACTGTTGTCAAGGAAGGAGAGGCAATCTCCGCTGACCTGGCAGCAATGCTTCCCAAGCTGGAAATTCTTCCCATGATCGTCGGAATGGACGCGAAAGCGGTCTACGGCGACGGAATCGTTTACAGCAGGTCTGTTCTGGACATTCCTGATGATTATTACAGCAATATGTTCGCTACGGCCGCGCACGACGCACTCGCAGTGGCAGTCGAGATTGCATACCCTGCAAAGGAGACCATGCCCACTCTGATTGCGAAGGCATACAGGAGCGCCTACTCGCTCTCTGTTGAGGCCGCGATACCGACTAAAGAGACAATTGGAGCGCTTTTTGCCAAGGCAGACAGTCAAATGCTTGCCGTAGCTTCTGCAACCGGGTACACTAACGACGACATCGCAGCAAGGATTTCCTCTGCACCCGTCGCTACCGCAGCAGAACCCGTCGCACAGGCGGAGCAGAAAGCAGACGAAGAAGAAGCCGAAGAAGTAAGCGAGGACGAGGCAGCAGCCGGTCTGAGTTTACAGCGCAATGGTCCTCTACTCTGCTGGAAAAGAGATTACCGAAGATGCTATCACGGCTATCCTCAACGCAGCAGGCGCAGAAGTTGACGCCGCAAAAGTCAAAGCACTCGTTGCATCCCTCGAGGGAGTCGACATCAAGGAGGCAATCGCAAACGCTTCCTTCGCCGCTCCCGCAGCAGCAGCCGCAGCCGCACCCGCAGCCGCAGCTGACGCACCCGCAGCAGCACCTGCTGAGGAAGAAGAGGAGAAAGTCAGCGAGGACGAGGCAGCAGCTGGTCTCAGCGCACTCTTCGGATGAGCTTTTCGACTTGATCGGATACTTCAAACGCTTTACCTTCACAGGGGCTTCCGCCCCTGTAACTTTTGATATGTGGTGCGGTCCATGGATAATGAGGAAAGAGTCATCGTGAGGCTTTCTTCGGACGACCTTCTTCTATTGTCCGAACTGGTGAACCGCCACGACTACGCATCGGAGGCGGAGGCCGTCAGGGCCGCCGTGGAGTCCCTCCTGGAATCCAGGTTCTCCCCCGAGCAGAGGGCGGAGGTCCTGGAGCGCCTGAGGGCGCGCAGCGAGCTGGATCTCAACGACTTCACCGCCGACGGCACCGATGCGGGGAAGGTCCTCACCGACGTCATCGCCAAAGGGCTCGAATCGGACAGGAAGGATGAGTGAATGCCGGGCACGCTCGTGATAGGTTACGGAGGCTACGGATGCAGCTGTGCCAGGACCTATTCCGAGAGGTACGACAGCCCCGTCCTCCTGATGGATTACCGCAGCTTTACGGAGGAGGATTACACCCTCAACCAGGACTGCATGGAGCTCACCGAGGACATCAACCTCAACGCCAGCAGGCTCCGCGACGTGCTTTCCAATTACAGCAGGATCCTTCTCCTGTCCCCTCTGGGCGGGGCATCGTTCGAGGCGGCCCATTCGCTCATATCGGAGTGCGCCAGGGCCCTGGACATAGCCATGGTGTCCCTGTGCACCGTTCCCTATACATTCGAATCCGAGCGCCGCGAGAAGGCCCTCCAGACCCTCGCCACCCTGCCGGAATCGGTGGACAACCTGTTCGTCATCGACCTGCAGCGGACCATCCGCGACGAGGCCGTCACAGAGAACTTCTCCGAGTTCCTGGCCGGTACCGAGGGGAAGATCGCCGACCTGGTCCATACCCTTGCGGATTTGCTCGAGAGGATACCCTTCTTCTCCTACTGTTCGAGTCCTTCGTACACCATCGCGGTGGGCGAGGGAGCCCATTACCAGGATGCGATTTCCGATGCGCTGGCACATACCTATTTCGAGGTGCCTCAGAGCTGCGGGAAGATCATCGCGTTCACCGATATGCCGGTCAGCGACTTCGACCGCGATCAGGCTTCGACGACGCTCGCGGCACGCGGCAACGCCATGCCCGAGCATGTGGGAAAATCAGGGTTGGGCGAGGACACGGTCCTCCTTTTCATGCCCATTTCCTGCCGCCGGCCCTTATGATCTTGGCGGCATCTCCGAATACGCCCATGATGGTGTTGTATTCGTACTTGGTGGGGATGGAACGGCCCATCATGCGTCTGAACATGACGGTGGTCGCCTCCCTGCGGGCCTCCATGTAACCGATCTCCTCCAGGAGGTCGCCGAAGAACTGGAACATGAGCTCCTTCTCGCGGCTGTCGGCGGGCAGGCAGCGCTTGGGCACGTGCTCCGACTGGAACATCTCGTAGAGGACCACTCCGACCGAATGGGAGAGGTTCATGATGGGGTACTCCTCGGAAGCGGGGATGGTGATCAGGACGTCGCACCTGTTGAGCTCGGTCTGGAGGAGTCCGATGTCCTCCCTGCCGAAGACCAGGGCGATCTTCTCGTCGTATCCTCTGGCGGATTCCGCGAACTCCCTGACGGGGACCGGGATGCGGGTGTAGTTCTTGTCGCCCTTGGTGGTGACCCCGCTGGTGCCGACCACGAGGAAGCAGCCGTCCACCGCCTCCTCCATGGAGGTGACGGTCACGGCGTTCTCGAGGATCTGGGATCCGTGCTTGGACCTGTTGAAAGCGGTGTCCCCCAGTTCGCAGGGGTTGACCAGGTACAGTTCGGTGACGTCGAAGTTCGCCATGCAGCGGGCTACGGCACCTACGTTTCCTTCGAATTTGGGTCCTACGAGTACAACACGGATGTCCGGCATAGTAACGGGAGAGCCACGGATGAAATGGGATATAGTCTTTCGTACCGTCCGGGCGTTCAGATTATATCGTGGGACTGTCTGAACCTGCCTCATGGAGACGTACTACTACGACGGCAGGTCCTACCGCGACATCCGCGACGCCCTCGATGCGGTACGCGACGACATCGACTCCTCCCTGGGGGATTCCGACATCGATGCCTATCTCCGCGAGGGCGGTCCCGTCGTCTGCGACGGCGAGGAGCTCCGCACCGCATCCGCGCTGAGGCGCACCGACCGCGGGCTCTACCTCAGCATCCGCGAGGAGCTCATCGACATGGTCATGTCCGAGATCCGCGAAGGCGCCGAGGCCGGCGAGTTCCCCATCAGGGTGCCTTTCGCCGACACCGTGTTGGAATGCTCCGAGTGAGCATTTCCTTTTTTTATGCGCGTGTATATGATAGGAGCGTGTCAACTCCTAAGAACCACCCGCGTTACAAATCCCTCATGGTGAGGGAGCATCTCGCCGACATGGTGGAGCAGGGTCTGGTCACCCCGACCGGCCTGATCTCCCACGGCAGAGGGGAAGCGTTCGATTATCTCATGGGCGAGAAGACCATCGCCCCCGCCCTGGAGGCGGAGAGGGCGGCCGCGGCCTTCCTGCTGAAGGCCCAGAGGCCCATGGTCTGCGTCAACGGCAACTCCGTGGCCCTCGACCCCAAGGGGCTCATAGGCCTCGCCAAGGCCGTCCCCGCCAAGATGGAGGTCAACATCTTCCACCGCACCGAGGAGCGCATGGAGCAGCTCATCGCGTACATGGAGTCCCAGGGCGCCGAGGGCATCCTCGGCAGGAACCCGGATTCCAGGATCCCCAACCTCACCTCCGACCGTGCTCTCTGCACCAAGGAGGGGATCTACGACTCCGATGTGATCGTGGTCCCCATCGAGGACGGGGACCGTGCCGAGGCCCTCATCGCCATGGGGAAGATCGTGATATCGATCGACCTCAACCCCCTGTCGAGGACCTCCAAGGTCGCATCCGTCCCCATCTCCGACGAGATCACCAGGGCGGTCGCCAACATCACCCGTTTCGTGGAGGAGCTCAGGGGCAACGACGCCGAGATCGAGAGGATCATCGGCTCATACTCATCCAAGGCAACGCGCCGCGACACCATCCAGTGCATCTGCGACGCACTCATGTCAGAATTCAAGGAGGACTAATATGGACGAACTCGTCAAGAAAGGAAGCATGCGTCTCCACTGGGCCTACGAGCATATGCCCGTGATCCAGGAGATCGACAAGAAGTTCAGGAAAGAGCAGCCTCTCGCAGGGCTGAAGATCGGAATGGCCCTCCACACCGAGGCCAAGACCGGTATGCTCGCAGTCACCCTGGCCAACGCCGGAGCGGAGATCAGGCTCGCCAGCTGCAACCCCCTGTCCACCGACGACTCGGTGGCGGCAGCTCTCCGCGAGGAGTTCGGCCTCAAGGTCTACGCCAAGAAGTTCGAGAGCGATGAGGAGTACTACGCTAACCTCAATGCCGTCCTCGACATGAAGCCCGACTTCGTCATCGACGACGGAGCGGACCTCATCACCATGGCCCACACCTCCAGAAGGGAAGT
>CADAGG010000076.1 GCA_902787415.1 methanogenic archaeon | reverse complement strand
TCGGAGGCCTTGGAGCCGTCCTTCAGGATGACCGAGGGGGCACCGTGGATGTCGGCGTGTACATAAACATCCGGGTCCTTGAGGTGCTTCTTCACGATGCTGTCGTTGGAGTGGGTGTCCCTTCCGGCGATGACCAGTTTCCCTTCGGAGGTGACGAACCACTTGTAGGTCTCGAACCAGAACTTCTTGGTGGGCGCGGCCCTGGAGAGTTCGGCGGCGACCTTCTTGTCGAATCCCTTCTGCTTCTTCTCCAGCTCCGCCTGGCTGTCGGCGAGCGCCTTCTCGGCGTTGTCGGCCTTCTCGCTCTCGTTCTTGCCTTTGGCGTAGATGTCGGAGGCGTTGGCGTCGATGCCCTTGGTGTAATCCATCTCGACGGTGAGGTAGCCGATTTTCATGGCCACGATGTTCTTCTCGGGGTTGATGTAGTCCACATAGGGGATCTTGAGGGCGCCCTCGGTGAGCTTCTCCCACGAGAGCTTCCTGCTCTGCTCGTTCAGGACGGTGAGCAGCTCGGTGACCTTCTGGTATTCGGTGTAGAGGGCGTCGGCCTGGGCCTTGAGGCGCTCGGCGGACTGCCTGTATGCCTGCACGGTCTCGGTCTGCTTCTCGATCCTCTTCTTGAGCTTCTCTATCTCGGGGTCCTTGAACTCTTTCTTCTCGGTGGCCGCGGTCTCGGCCATGAGCTTGCCGATGGCCAGGGACATGGTCTCGGCGGACTCCTTCTCGCAGTCTTCGTAGATCTGCAGGTCCACGGGCGCGATATCCTCTATCCTGCCGTCCCGGCGGAAGATCATGGGCTGCGATTTCACATTGATCTGGGAGACGATGTCGTTCATCGCCCTGTACATCTGGGACAGTGCCTCGTCGGTCACTTCGGAAGCGGGCACGTTCTTCTCGCACCCGGCGCGTTTGCAGACCTCCTCCGCATACTGTCCTCCCAGGTTGTTGACGGTGGCGAGGGTCCTGACGGTGTCGGACTCGGAGGTCCTGAACACCCTGCTGAACTCCTCCTCGGTGGAGGTGAGGGGGTTGAAGCGCTCCTTGGGCATGACGTAGTCCTCGCCGGGACGGGTGGCCCTGTCCCTGAAGGTCCTCTGCGTCAGGCAGTTCACGATCTTGCCGTCCTGCACCAGCAGGACGTTGCCTCCTCCGAACATCTCGAAGATGAGGCTGTAGTCCCCTTCCGCTTTGAAGACCTCCATGATCACGATACGGTCGAAGCCCACCTGGCGGGTCTTGCCGATGCGTGCGTTGGTGAGGTACTTCCTCATGAAGGTGGCGAAGGAAGTGGGCGTGGTGGGGGTCTCGGGCCTGTCGGGGGACAGGTAGAGCCATTTCTTGTCCTTGAAGAAAAGGTCCACCTTCCCGTTGCCCTTGGCGTTGATGCGGAACAGGACGTTGTTGTCCCACTGGTAGGTCTTATCCAGGTGCGCATCCTCGAGCCCGGCCATTTCGGTGACCAGCGAACTGACATCGAAAGAGCTCATTTCCTTCTTCATACAGTACCCGATAACGCTCGATTTCAAAAACTCATCTATCTTTTTCTGGCCAAATCAGAAACCTTTATGTATGCCAGCCTATTATTCGGCTATGCTGCCGCAGTGGCTAAGGGGTATAGCGACGCCTTGGTAAGGCGTAGGCCGAGGGTTCAATTCCCTCCTGTGGCTCCATTTTCATTTCAATTCGGTGGGCGGAGCTATAGATTTCCCGTCCGATTTCCAAAATCTCAAAAAAGTGAATCCGGGGCTGTGCCCCGGCAGTAAGGCGTTTCGATAACGTTCTGCGATTGTTCAGTGCATCAGGTAGAACACCCATCCGGACCAGATCTTCGGGAAGAAGTAGGTGGTCTTCTTGGGCATCCTCTTGCCCTTCTCGGACAAGTCCCAGATGGTGGAAAGTTTGGGGTCGTTGAGGATGACGGCGGCGTCGTGCTTCTTCTCCGCCATGGCCTTCTTGACCGACTCGAGCTCGGCATCGTAGGAGACCTTGGATTTGCCCTCGTCGGACTTGTAGATCCCTTTGAGGATGTTCTCCTGCGCGGAGTAGGTGTCGAGTTCGAACAGGATGTTCTCGTTCTGCTCCTTGTTGTCGAACAGGAAGCACCTGCCGGACTTGAAGATCATTCCGAAGAGGTGGTCCTTCAGCTGGGCCTCCATCTCCTCCTCGGTGACCTCCTTCATGGCCATCTTCTTCTCCATCTTCTTGAGGGCGCTGGTCTCGCCGATGTCCTCGGCGTCGATGAGCCTGTGGGTGGGCCAGATGACGAGTCCCTGGTCGTCGGCGGCGACCATGGTGCAGAGGACGTACTGCTTCGCCTCGTTATCGGGGTTCTCCTTGGCGTAGTTGAGGGCGGTCTCGTACCTGTGGTGGCCGTCCGCGATGAGCATGTTCTGGTCCTTCAGCTTCTCGGTGATCTCCCCGCAGATGGATTCGTCGTCGACCCTGCTGTACCTGTGCTCGACTCCGTCCCCATCGACGTACCTGTAGCAGAGGCGGGCGGCGTTGTCCACCTTCTTGGCGAGGTCCGCTCCCAGTCCGGGGAAGATGCCGAAGATGGATTCCAGGTGGGTCTCCATGTCCCTGAGGAGGTTGAGGCGGTCGGCCTTGACCTTGGAGAAGGTCTCCTCGTGGGGGATGATGTGGCCCTCGGAGTACTCCTCGGTCTTCAGGATGCCGACGAGTCCCCTCCTGCAGTACTCCTTACCGCCGGAGGTGAACCTCTGGTCGTAGATGTAGAAGGAGGGCTGGTCGGGCAGGAGGATCTCCTTGGCAATCATCTCGTCGAGGAGCTTCCTGGATGCGGTGTATCTCTTGTCCGCGTCGGGGGAAAGGGTCAGGTTGGTGACGTTGTACTGGCTGGACTGCAGCTGTTTCAGATACTCGTCGCCGATCACGTCGTAGGGAGGGGAGATCCTGCTCTCGATCTTCTCCCCGGCCTGGAGCCTGGGCCTGTATCCCTTGAAAGGAAGGAAGGTTACCATGATATCGTTCTGTGATAGATGGCCATCCTATAAAAACAGAATAGAAGGATGGGAGGAAAACCAGAAGGAGTTTGGCTGCGGTCCGAGCGATCTGCGATCTCTCCGCGACTTCAGTGATCAGACGCGCCAACTGGCCCTGCGTCGCTTTTCACATCCGTCTCCGAGATCGGGTACGATTCGGGGCAGAGTTCATGCGTATTTTGTTTGCCTATTGTGGTGCGCCTCCTTGGGTATAATATAATCTGATTCTCATATATAAACTAATCTTTTCGTAACGAATTTCGTATTTTTCTACGAATTTCGTAGAACAATTATGGAAAACAATTAACCAATTTACGTGAATCTGCAGTGGAAACGGAGGGGTGGATGGATAAATTGTAAAAAGGTGCGGGGGAGACCCCCGCGGGAATGGTTTCAGCAGATCCTGGGGACAGGGTCGCCGGACGGGGGCTCGAGGATCCTCTTGCCTCCGATCTCGGTCTTGAGGACGACGCGGGAGGGTCCTTCGACGGCCCTGCCGATGATGGCGGCGTCCTTTCCCTCGGGGGTGGCGCGGAGCGCTTTGAGCACTTCCTCGGCCATCTCGGGGACGACGGAGATAACGCACTTGCCCTCGTTGCCGATGTTGAGGGGTTCTATACCCAGCAGCTCGCAGGCGTTCTCGACACCGTCCCTGATGGGGATGTCAGCCTCATTCACATCGAGCTGGCACTTCGACTTGTCGGCCCACTCGTTGAGGGTGTTGGCGAGTCCTCCCCTGGTGGGGTCCTTCATCGCCACGATGCCTCCGACGCGGAGGGCCTTCTCGATCATCTTGTTGAGGGGCTGCACATCGGATTTGAGTTCGGTCTCGAATCCGTATCCCTCGCGGAAGGAGAGCAGTGCGATTCCGTGGTCTCCCATGTAACCGGAGACGATGATCACGTCTCCGGGGCGGGTGTTGGAATCGGTGCACCAGCGGTTGTCGACCTTCCTGTAGCTGTTGGCGACCTCCATGTCGTGGTCCAGGTAGTCGGGCCTGATTCCGATGGCGGAGGTGGTGATGATCATCTTGTCGAGTTCGCCGGCGCCCATGACCTTGGTGTCGCCGGTGACCACGGGGACCCCGCATTCCTGGGAGGTCTTGCCCATGCTCTCCATGACCTTGTCGACGGTGTCGGAGTCCAGTCCCTCCTCGAGGATGACCGAGCTTCCGAGTCCGACGGGTTTGGCACCCATCACGGAGATGTCGTTGACGGTCCCGGAGACAGCGATCCTTCCGATGTCTCCTCCGGGGAAGAACAGGGGGTTGACGGTGTGGCCGTCGATGGTGAATACGATGTCATTCACAACAGCAGAATCATCCAGGGCGTCGAGGGGGATCTCGGTCTTCATCCTGGGGAAGTGGCTGGTGATATGCTTGGAGATGAACTCCTGCATGATGTCGCCGCCTGCTCCGTCGTTCATGATGACTTTGGACATGGATTCCGAATGCATCCCCTCACATAAAAAGGGTAGATATAGGGGTCTGCAGATTTCATCACAAGGGCTTGTGAGGTAGCCAGGATATCCTGTCAGTCTTCGGAACTGAGAACCCGGGTTCGAATCCCGGCAGGCCCTCCATCTTTTTCAACGGTTCGTGAGGGGTCAGTCGTTTCTGAACTCCCACTTATAGGCGGTCTCGATCGAATGTGCCAGATCCCTGTGGGGCCTCCATCCGAGCACCCTCTGGGCCTTGGCGTTGTCGGCCACCAGGACGGCGGGGTCTCCCGGTCTGCGGCCCTCGATCTTGACGGGAATCTTCTTGCCGGTCACCTTCTCGCACTCGGCGAAGACCTCCTTGACGGTGGAGCCCTCGTTGGTGCCGAGGTTGAAGAAGTCGGTCTCGCCGCCGATCTCGAGATAGCGCAGGGCGAGCACGTGCGCGTCGCAGAGGTCCTCCACGTTCACGTAGTCCCTGACGCAGGTGCCGTCCCTGGTGGGATAGTCGGTGCCGTACATGCGGAACACCCTCTCGTCACCCCTAAGGGACTTCAGGATGTTGGGGATGAGGTGGGTCTCGGGCTCGTGGAACTCCCCGACCCTGTTCCGGGAATCCG
>CADAGG010000075.1 GCA_902787415.1 methanogenic archaeon | reverse complement strand
GGAGATCGGCGAAGCCATGATGAAGGTCTGCCCCAACATCCGCGCTGTCTTCCTCGACGGCGGCGTCAAGGGCGAGTTCCGCATCCGCGAGCTCGAGCTCATAGCGGGATCCGGATCCTCCGAGACCATGCACAAGGAATTCGGGACCAGGATGAAGACCGATCCCGCCAAGGTCTACTTCAACCCCCGTCTCGCCAACGAGAGGGCACGTGTCACTGCCATGGTGAAACCGGGAGAGGTCATCATCGACATGTTCGCCGGCGTGGCTCCGTTCGGATCGGTAATCTGCAGGAACGCACACCCTGAAAAGGTCTACTCCATCGACCTGAATCCTGAATGTGAGTATTACATGAAAGAGAACGTGAGGCTCAATCACATCACCAACATGGAATGCATGATTGGGGATTCCACAAAGCTCGTGAAATCGCTCCCTAAAGCGGACAGGATCATCATGAACCTGCCGCAGATTGCCGACAGGTTCCTGGATTCGGCACTCGGAGCCGCCAAAGTGGGTGCGGTCATCCACATGCACAAGATAATGGAGAGGGAGGACCTCCCCGCTTACAGGGAGAATCTCGTGAGGGAGATGGCGGAGAAGGGATTCGGCATGGAGATCGTGCAGGTCTCCGAGCTCAAGACCTACTCCCCGACCATGAGCGTCTACGTCTTCGATATCCGCAGGACCTGCTGAACACTTTTAAAAATGCTCACTACCTACTATCACTGATGGAAGTTGAGCATTTTACCGACTGGGGCCTGGAGATCAGACAGGATGCGTATGATGAGGGTTTGGCCGATGGTAAAGCCAAGGGCATGGCAAAGGCGGTCATTGGAATATCAAATAGACTGCACTGCTCCATCAAAGAAGCCGCAGAAATAGCCGAAGTACCTGAGGATATGATGGAAGACGTCCTCAGAGTGGCTAAAGACCTGCTGAAAAACTGATATCGGGGAAGGCTCGAAACATATTCAGGGCCTTCCCTTTGTTCTTTTGCTTCCGGATTAAGGTATACTCACTCCGGCATGAGGGCGTCTCACTTACGTTCGATAGGCTTCAGGGTCACACCGGTCTGTCCCTGGTAATGTCCGCTCCTCTTGGCATAACTCTTCTCGGAATCGGAGGTCATGGTCTGGAACACCAGCTGACAGTACCTCTCCCCGATTGGAATCTCCAACTCACTGTCGGAGCTGTTGTAGGAACCAAGTGTCAGAGTGCCTTCGAAACCGGCATCCACCATACCGAAAGCAGCGATGATACCCTTCCTGATCCAGGAGGTCCTGAGCCACAGATTGCCGCAGACGTCGTCGCCCATCCTGACCCTCTCGACGGTGGATACGAAGAACATGGTCTTCGGAGGGATCCTCACGACCTTCTCCTCCGCCCCGTGGACGACCCCGTTGACCGAGATCTCCGCCACCCTGAGGTCGTAGCCGTTGGGCGTGAGGCTCTTCTCGCTGTAATCCGTGATGCCGATGCGTCCGCTCTCCATCCCCGCGAGGATGTCCCTGTCCGACAGTACTGCCATGAGCCTCGTAACTCCTTTCCATCCTATAATGATTTCAGACGAACCTCTGCCTCGAGGCGATGATGTTCAGCACCGAATCCACCAGACGGAGCGTTCCCGTGAGGCCTATGGGGGGCTCCGGACGCACGTTCACGTACTTCGTCCCGGGGGCCTCCAGTTCGGCGTACCCCTTCACGAGCCCGCGGGAGACGCACGATATACCCAGCGTGCCGCTGGTGAGCATGATCTCCGCCTCCGTGTGGAGGGCATCGTCCGAGAACGGTATGCAGTGGGAGGAGACGAACTCCTTCGCCCTCCGCTCCCATCCGGCACCGCTGGGACAGGTCACGGCCACCGGCACCATGCCCAGGTAATCGTACAGGAACTCCGTCGCGGCGAGCGCCAGAGATCCGTCGCAGTGGACGGAGAAGGTGTGTCCCTTGGGCAGCAGGTGGAATGATTCCATCAGGGCCACCGAGCGGGCGGCCATCCTGCGTCCCTCTTTGATCTTCGCGAGGGCGGGAGATGGGTCCTTCCCGAGCTTTCCGCACACGGCGGAGATCCATCTCTCGAGATTGCCGAATCCCAACGGTACCCCCTCGTCGACGGACGGTATGCCGTACTCCCTCTCGTAGAAGGAGGCGACCCTGTCGCCGTACTCGGGATACACCAGGACGTTCAGCTCCGCTCCCGCGGATTCCCTGATGTCCTTCACGGACCAGCCCGCCCCGACGGTGCACCTGACGTCGATTCCGCAAAGACCCAGCAATGCCTTCAGGTCCTCCGCGGTGTCCTCCCAGTTGAGGTGCAGGAGGCTGAGACCCAGGAGGTTCACTCCCTTCCTCTCCGCGGCCTTCTCCGGCCTGATAACCTTCAGGATCTCCAGGACCCCGTCCTGGAACCCGTCGGCGCAGGTCCCCGAGTACTCGGCATGGTCGATCCTCACGGTGGGGATGTCCCCGGACACCGCGTTCAGGTCCTCGCCGATGAGGGAGGCCCCGGGGGAGTTGATCACCGAGATCAGCGACGGATCCAGCTTCTCCGCCCTGGAGTACAGGTCCTTCAGCCTCTCGGTGGCGCCGGTGACGAACCTCCCCATGTCGAGATATGTACAGGGCAGCCGGGGCTGGCTGAAGAAGTACTTGCACGAATAACGGAACAGGTTCCTGGCCTTCACCTCCCCTCCCCTGTCGGGGAAGGCCGTCTCCGAGACGGAGGCGGGATAGTACTTGCATCCGGTGGGCCCGTGTATTATGGTGAAACCGTCGGACACCCCTTCCAGCGCCATCAGCATGCCCAGATAGCTCTCCGGGCGCTCGCAGTCAAGCGACATCGTCCCTCCACCCCTCCTTCCTGGGAGCGAGGACTCCCCTGATCCAATCCTCCGCCAGCAGCCTCCCCGCGAAGGGATCGGTGGCGTTGGTGTACGGCAGACGGCACTGGTAGATCTCCGGAGAGACCTTCACGGTGGCCGGCACCAGCAATATATCAGGCTTCAGCGAATCTATCTCCCTCAGCACGTCTGGCACATCCTTCTCCGTGATCGGCGTGAAGGCCTTGTCGAGGTAATCCGAGGTGAGGTTCGAGCTGTAGTCGGAACGCTTCAGCAGATATGCACGTAACATCTCCATGCCCGCCAGCTCCGCCACCTCGCGGATCCAGGTGACATCGTTCCCGATGGTCAGGATGCAGCACGTCTTCCCGGAAAGCAGCCTGCGGGGGCCCTCCATCAGCTCGCGGTACTGCTCCGCGAGGCGGGCGATGAGCCTCTCGGCCTCCGCCTCCTTCCCGAAGAAGGATGCGACGCACCTTATCCAATCCGAGGTGCCCGCCAGGCCCCCGCGGACGGGTAGCTCGACGGCGGGGATGCCGAACCTGTCCTCCAGGTACATGCACATCTTCTCGGTGAACAGGTCGGGATTTAGTTTGAGGTTGGCGGCCGCCGCGGGGATCCTCCCCAGTTCCTCCACGGTGCTGAACCCGGGGAGGACGCAGTTGACCTCGATGCCCAGCTCGTTCAGGTACCCCTCGACCTGGGCGATCTCGGACCCGGCGCTGCTGGCCATGGTCTTCACCCCCACCAGGTTGACGGTCAGGGGCCTCTTCTCCGATGGGGAGCAGAAGCGCTCCATCAACCCGATACCGGCATCCAGGGTGCCCTGCATGAAGTCGCCGGTGGCGTTGCCGTCCTCCTCGAAGACCGCCACCCTCACGCCGGGATGCTCCTTCTCGATCTCCTGTGCCACTGATTTGGGATCATCGCCGATTATCCCGGGCGGGCAGGCTGTGATGATGGCGAAATCCCTCTTCCCGAGGGCGACCTGGTCCTCTATCTTCCTTTTCAGGAGTGCGTTCCCTCCGAAGACCATGGTGTCCTCGCCCATGTCCGTGCAGATCACGTCCGGGTCGCGGAAGCTCTCCGAGGTGCGGTACCCCCTGGTGTAGGCCCCCTTCACGCTCTTGGAGTCGAGCTGCACCGTGAGCATGGCGCAGCTCCTGGGGGCGTGGAGGACGGTGGTCAGCCCCTTAACCGAGGTGCACACGGAGGAGGCGCCGGAGAAGGCGCATCCGTGCAGGGGCTCGTCGTAGGCGGCGTTCTTGGAGGTGTACGGGCGGAACACCGCCCCCGTCACCTTCAGCTCCTCCCTGACCGGCCTCTCCTTCTTAGAGGAAGTATCTCTGCCGAGGATGAGCTTCTCGAGCTCGGACTCCGAGAGGAACCTCGCGTGGTGCCTCCTGCCCTCTATCACCGCATGTGCCAGATCCCTGAAGGTATCCGCTATCTCCGAATCCGGGAAGGCCTCTATGACGGTGGCCCCGCGCTGCTCCGCCTCCATGAAGATCGGCGAGCGGGGGATCCTCGCCACGATGGGTATGCCCACCGCCTCCGAGAACCTCTCCACGCGGGAGTCCTCCTCCGGGTCCCCGCGGCTGTTGAATATGATGCCCCCGATCCTGTCGGGATTGTAGTTGGCCGTTCCTCTGAGGATGTTGTTGGCGGCATAGATGGCCATGAACTCCCCGGAGGTGACGATGTATACGGTGTCTGCGTAGTCGTTGCGCAGCGGGACGGCGAAGCCTCCGCAGACCACGTCGCCGAGGACGTCGTATAACGTGATGTCGGAATCCACCTCGCCGGAACCCAGCCTCTCGAGCAGGTCGAAGGCCGTGATGATGCCTCTGCCGGCGCATCCGACGCCGGGCTCGGGACCTCCGGCCTCCACGCAGAGGCAGCCCTTGTATCCCTCCGACACCACATCGCCGAGCTTCCGGTCCTCCGGGCGGACCTCCTTCAGGTAATCCAGTACCGTGTTCTGGACGGTGCCGCCGATGAGGGCCCTGGTGGAATCGTGCTTGGGGTCGCAGCCGATCTGCAGGACCTTTATGCCCATGTCGGAGAGGGCGGCGGTGAGGTTGGAGGATACTGTAGACTTACCGATGCCGCCTTTTCCATAGATTGCTATCTTCCTTGGCGTCAAAGATTGTAGTCTCCTACGAATCTCTTGGGGAGGACGTAGATTTCTCCATCCTTATCGAATCCGACCGATGCTTCGACGTCGTAGACCTCTCTGATGAGG
>CADAGG010000074.1 GCA_902787415.1 methanogenic archaeon | reverse complement strand
CACTGCGGGTACACGGAGGACCGGGACGTGAATGCATCTCGGAATGTGTTCCAACGTGCCCTCAGGCTGAAGATCCAAGGGATGGGCCGGCCATCCCTGTCCCGGTAAGGGACGGAATAGCCGGGCGCCCCGAGGTGCACCGGCACAGTAGTACGACAGTCATCTCGTTGATAACTGTCGAACTCGGATTACCATTGTTAAGCACATTTTTGGAGTTTGTATTCATTTTGTCTGGTATAACTATAAGTACGGACAATTTCTAAGAATCCGTGCATTAGTGCATCCAACGGAGTACTATGACCAGAGCAAAGAGTGCTTCCGGGGCTAACGCCACGGAAACGAAGCAGAAGAAGACGCTGCAGCAGCGTGTCGATGATTGGGATGTCTCACCCGTGGTGCTGAACAATATCATCAACCTCATCATCGCGCTCCTCGTTCTCTTCGTGCTCCTCGCAGTTGCTTACTTCACCCTCTCGGTGAAGAGGCACCTCGTATCCCTCGTCATGTTCCCGCTTCTCACTTATGTGATTTTCAGTCTGCCGAGTTTCAACCTCAGGATGAGGGAGAATCCCTCGACGCTGATCATCACGGACATCGTGGCCGTGGTGAACATCGCGCTGCTCAGCCTGTATCTCGACAGCAGCCTCTACGCACAGGACAGCGACCTCCTCCTGAAGGCGGTGTTCTGCCTGTTCGGAGTCATGATGTTCTCCGCATATCTCGCCCGCGGATACTATCTGTTCTACATCACCCCGTTCTTTGCGCCGATATACAATCTGTTCTTCATGTGGATGTACGGCGTGGAAGTCCTGTGGATGGCCGTCATCGCAGTGGTGCTCTTCATCCTCTTCCTCAGAGGAATATGGTACCACAAGTTCTACTTCGGAATCGGACGTGTCTGCATCGACGACAAGTACATCGAGATGCCCGAGCTGAAGGCCGCTCACATAAGGAAGGAGCAGAAGAAGGCCGCCAAGGCCAAGCGCGAGGCCGAGATCGAAGCTCAGATCAGGGCTCGCCAGAACAGATGATCAGGTGCGCCTGAGCAGTTCCTTCAGTTTCTTCTTGGCATCCCTGTCGCCCTGTTTGGCGGCGAGGCTGTACCAGTACTGCGCCCTGTCGAGGTCCATCGCGGTGCCGTTCCCGTTCTCGTACGAAACGGCGGCGTTGAACTGAGCGTCGACGTTCCCCTGCTCGGCGGCCTTGAGGAACCACTCGAAGGCCTTCTCCGGGGACTTCTCCACGCCGGTGCCCCCGAGGTACATGTTGCCCAGGCAGAGCTGCGATTCCGCATACCCGAGCTTGGCCGCCCGGCCGTACCAGTAGGCGGCGAGCATGTCGTTCTTGGCCACTCCCGTTCCCTCGAAATAGCATTGTGCCAGATCGTTCTGTGCCTCGGGTATGTCCTGCTCTGCGGCGTTGGTGAAGTTCTGCACCGCATGGACGAAGGACTGCTCCACCCCGTTGCCGGTGGCGTAGAGCAATCCGAGAAGATACTGCGCGGTGGGATTGTTGTTGTTCGCCGACAGCTGCAGGAAGCGGGACGCATCGCCGTCCCTGCCGTGCTCGAGGAGTTCGACGGCGTTCATGAGGTCGGCGTCCTTCTTGTCCTTCTCGCGGATGTTGATGTGGGGGGCGTAGCGTTTCATCTCTCAGACTCCTAGCTGTTTGCGGACGAGCTTCAGCGCGTCGGCGGCGTCCTCTACACCGAGTTCGGCCGCTCTTCCGAATAATTCCATGGCCTGCTTATAATCCTGTCCTATGCCGTCCCCCTCCATGAGGAGCAGGCCCAGGTTGTACATGGCGTCGGGATGGCCGTTCTCCGCCGCCTTGGAATACCAATGTGCCGCCTTCGCCGAATCCTTGGGGGTGCCCTTTCCCGTGTAGTGCATGAGCGCCAGACGGTACTGCGCATCGGTGACGCCCTGCTCGGCCGCCCGGGTGTACCACATGAGCGCATCCCCGTAGGAGATGGGGACCGACTGTCCGTCCTCGTACATGGCCGCGATGTTGTACTGCGCTCCGGCGTAACCGTTCTCGGCGGATCTGAGGATCCATTCGAAGGCGTCCGAATCGGACTGCTCCCCGCCCTCCCCGTTCAGGTACATGAGCCCGAGCTGGTTCTGGGCCTTGGCGTGCTCCTGCTCGGCGGCTTCGCGGTAGAACGATCTCGCCTCCTCCATCGACTGTTTCACCATGTCCCCGAGGTAGTGCATGCTCCCGAGGGTGTACTGTGCCTCGGCATAGCCGTTCTCGGCCGACATGTTAAGCCATCTGAGCGCGGTGCGGTCACCCCTGGAGCGGAGGATGGTGCCCACGGTGAACTGGGCCACGGGATTCCCGGCCTCCGCCGATTTCCTGAAAAGGATCAGGGAGGTGTCTATGTCGCCTTCCCTGTAGAGTCTCACGGCCTCGGAGAACGCGGGGTCGTCGCGGCAGCAGGTCATAATTTGATTCCCTGCTCGCTCTCGATCTCGTCGATGAAGCGCTTGGCCTCGGGGATGCCCATGCTCAGGGCGAGCTTCAGATACCTGAGAGCGACCTCGTCGTCCTTCTCCACCCCGTCGCCGTCATGGTAGATCAGTCCCGTGGCGAGGGTGGCCTCGCGGTGTCCGAGATCGGCGGCCTTCCTGCAGAGCCTGGCGGAGCGTTCGCGGTCCTCCTTGGTCCCGATGCCCTTGTAGCACAGGTGGGAGAGGGCGAAGCATGCCTCGGGGATCTTCAGGTCCGCCGCCTTCTCGTAAAGACGGACGGCGATGGTGAAGTTCTGGTCGACCCCGATGCCCTTCTCGTAGAACGATGCGAGGTTGCAGATGGCCTGGGGATGGCCGGCCTCGGCCGCCTTGCGGGTCCATTCGTAAGCCTTCGCGGGAGAGTGCTGGGTCTTCTTGCCCTCGGCGTACATGATGCCGAGCTCGCTCATGGCCGCCAGGTGTCCCTGCAGGGCCGCCTTGCGGAACCATTTGAGGGCTTCGATATCATCCTTCTTGACCACGATGCCGTGGTAGAAGAACACCCCCACGCGGAACTGGGCGTCCGCATGCCCCAGACGGGCCGCCGAAAGGAAGAGGGCCAGGGCGTTCTTTACGTCCTTGCTCTCGAATGCTCTCATACCTCCCTCGTAGTATGCTTCGGCGGTCGCTTTGTCGTTCGGGGTCATGTTATCGACAGGGGTATATCATCCTGTTAAAAAATCCTATTCGGAGCACCCCCGCTCACTGCAATCCGAGTCTCCTGCGGCGGCCCAGGCGCAGGTTCGCCGCCAGGGCAAGGGTCGGGAGCTCTATGAGCGGGCCTATGACCAGGATCAGCAGCGCTACCGAGTTCTCCGGGAAGGCTGCGGCGCAGATGGCCAGCGCCAGGGGAGAGTTCCTGGCCATGGTCGTGAAGATAAGGGATGTGGTGTCGTCGAACGTCCACCCTCCCGCCTTTCCGATCCCGGACGAGAGCAGGTAGTTCACGGCGAAGAATATCATCAGGGGGACCAGCATCTCGGCCAGCAGCACGAGGTTGTCGAACAGCACCTGGCTCTCGGAGGCGAACATGGCCACGATGGCGAGGCAGAGGAACAGGGTCTGGAGCTCGTCGTTGTAGCCCAGGACGGAGTCCTTGGCCCGGGCTGCCGCTTGGGAGCGGGAGGCAACGAGGCGTACGGCGGCCGCCGCGGCGATCGGTATCCCCAGCACCACCAGGATACTCCAGAGGATGGTGGCAGCGTCGAACGAGAGGTCGGCACCGAAGAAGACCCAGGCGTACACCGGAAGGAGCAGGACCTGGATGATGAGGTTAAGCGGGAGGATGGCGCTGCTGAGGGCGGTGTTGCCCTTCGCGACGCCGGTGAACACCAGGAACCAGTCCGTGCAGGGTGTGACCAGCAGCATGAGGATCCCGAAGCGCACGTCTAGATTGCCCGAGAAGAACGCATATCCCAGGAGGATGGCGAAGAGCGGCGTCCACACGAAGTTGACGAGCAGAGCGGTGCCGGTGAACCTCCTGTCGGAGAAGGCTTCCCTAAGGCGGGAGCCGTCCACCGCGAGGAACACGAAGAACAGCATCACGATGAGGAACGGTTCGATGAGCGACCCGGACCAGTTACCGAAGGCTGTCCATACGCCCAACGCAAGACCGATGAAGGCCGCCGCCATTATCGATACGGGCTGGACGATCTCCGCATGCTCCATGAGATTCTGACGTTTTGATGTGTTTAAAAAGTACTTGCGAATCTGTGCTCGGGCGGACGCTAGGGGTTATGTAACCCGTAGCCGATGGGGGAGCATGGATTTCCTCAGCGGTATGACCGGAATCGGGGACGACCCCGTTCTGAAGAGCGCTTACGATGCTTATTCCGAGGGCAGCTACATGAGCTCCCTCTCGATCTTCGAGGAATCCGGAACTCCCGAGGCGAAGTACTGCATGGCCTTCCAGATCCTCAACGGACAGGGTGTCCAGAGGGACCCGAAGAAGGCCTTCGCGCTGTTCGCCGAATCCATGGAGGGAGGTTTCCTGCCCGCCGTCTCGGAGGTCGCCCAGTGCTACGGTTACGGTATCGGGGTGAAGACCGACGACCCCAAGGCCTTCGAACTCTTCAGCAGGGCCGCGGAGTCCGGCGATCCCTACGGGATGTCGATGCTGTCCATGATGTACCGCAACGGCGACGGTGTCAAGAGGAGTAACAAGCTCGCCGACGAATGGTCCGAGCGCTGCGATTCATCCGGCGATCCCGGGGAGCTCGAGGACATCGGACTGGAGTTCCTGGAGAAGGGCAACGTGATCCTGGGGCGCATGTTCCTGATGCGTTCCGCCGTGATGGGCGCTCCCGTCTCCGCCAAGGCGCTTGCGTTCGTCTACGGATTCGGTGCCGGGGTCCGTGCGGACGAGGACGAGGCCTCCGACTGGGAGGACACCGCGGACGCGAACGGATGGGACGACGTGACCAGGGAGGATCTCGAAGGTCATGAAGAATGGTTCTCCAGGTTCATCGACCTGGAGGATCTGGAACCGGAATGATCATTCGCGGTCGGTCTCGGGCACGGGCTCGCCGAGTTTCCTGAGTTCCTCGGCCGCTTCCTCGCAGCCCTTGCGGGCGGACTCGGTATAGATCCCGAGGTTGCACAGGGCATCCGAATTGCCCTGCTCGCCGGCCAGTTCGTACAGTTCCGCCGCCTTGGTATAATCCTGCTCCACGCCCTGTCCGAAATCGTAGGCGATGCCGAGGTTGAGCTGGGCGTCGGCGTTCCCCTGGATGGCGGCGATCCTGAACCATGCGACGGCCAGGTCCTGGTTCTGCTCCACGCCCTCTCCGTCCATGTACATCATGCCGAGGGCGGTCTGGGCCTCGGGCAGGCCCTTCTTGGCCGCTTTCTGGTATAATTCGAACGCCTTCGTGTAGGATTTGGGGACCATCTCCCCGAAGTAGTACAGGGTGGCGAGGAGCTCCATGGCGGGTGCGAAGTCCAGTTTGACTGCCTTCTCAAGATAGTCTAGGGCGACCCCCTCCGACTTCTTCACGCCCACTCCTACACCGTACATCCTCGCAAGTGCCAGGCATGCCTGCGGGAGATCCTGGTCGGCAGCTGAGCGGTACCATGACGAGGCCAGGCCGAGATCCTTGGCGACGTGCAGTCCGCTCTCGTACATCATGCCCACATGGAGCTGCGCGAGGGCGTATCCGCTGTCCGCCGCCTTCTGGAAGAGTTCGAAGGCCTTCCCGAGATCCTTGGCGACACCGGTGCCGTCGAAATACATGGCGCCGAGATTCACCTGGGCCTCCGGCATGTCCTGCTCGGCGGCCTTGGTGTACCATTTGATCGCTTTCGCATAATCGGGTTTGATGTCGTAACCGTTGGCGTAGAGCAGGCCCAGGTTGAACTGTGCCTCCCTCACGCCCTTCCTGGCGAGACGGGTGAGGAGCTTGCGGGCCTCGTTCCACTTGCCCTCCGCGGTGAGCTTTAAGCTCTTGTCCAAATCCTCGGTCACGGTCATATCCTGTACCCATCGCAGTCGTATGATAAAAACAAGCGCTCAGCAATCCCAGAACGGGATGTCCGCATGGCGCGCCTTGACCATCCTCTCGTAGCAGCGGATGGTGGTCTCCACATCGGCCGCCGCCCGGTGGGCGGTGGTGGGCACCACGCAGAGATGCTGTGCGAGGGTGCCGAGCTTGTGGTTGGGAAGGTCCCTGTAGGTCCTCCTAGAGATTCTCATGGTATCGGTGAAATCGTTGCCGATGGGTTCCAGTCCCGCCCTGAGCGCCCCGTCGTAGAGGAAGTTCATGTCGAAGCAGGTGTTGTGGCCCACCACCATGTCGTCCCCCACGAAGTCGAAGAGTTCCGGGAGCACCTCCTCGGGGAGAGGCGCATCGGCCACCATCTCGCGGGTGATCCCGGTGAGCTGGGTGATGAAGGAGGACACCCTGTTGAGTTCCCCGGGACGTACGAAGCTCACGAACCTGTCCTCCGCCCGTCCAGACCTGACCCTGTATGCAGCCACCTCGATGATCCAATCGCTGGACGGCCTGAGGCCAGTGGTCTCCAGATCGATGCATACGTAATCCTCGGGGGAGGCGATGAGGCTCTTGCCCCTTCCGGGGCGGGCGTTGGTCGTCACAATATCACTGTTTGGAGGTAATGATCTTCGAGATGTCCGCTTCGGTCAGGGAACCCATCTTCTGCACGAAGGCGGAGTTCTGTACCACGGCGGAGGTGCCGGTGCGCACCGCGACGGGTCTGTCCTGTCCCGCTCTGATGAGGTCGGAGACGGCGACGTCCTTGCCGCCCTTCAGAGACATGGGGATGACCTCGTGGATCGTGTATCCTGCGGGGGTGCGCTTGGCGACGACCACCGCACATCTCTTTTTACCGGTCTCCCCGAACGGGGTATCCGCAAGCCAGACTTCCCACTGCTTGGGGGCGCCCATCCTCGACGTTCCGGTCGGCTTGTAGTTGACTTTCATGTTTCCGGTGAAGGGATTCGCCGTAGATAACACATGCGAACCGAGCAGGATTGAAAAGTGGCGCGGAGAGGGAGATTTGAACTCCCGAGGGAAAAATCCCACAAGATTTCCAGTCTTGCGTCTTACCGGGCTGGGCTATCTCCGCTGATACGGCGTCGTATTTGGTTCTTAGATAAAAAGGTTGGGTAGCTGTGTTTACTCCCAGTCTATGTCGCTGCGGAGGTCAGCGAGATGCGTCCTGACCTTCCTGGCACTTTCGATCTCGGAAGAAGAGAGAGTAACGGTGACGACCTCTTCCCCGGTTCCCGCCGATACCAAAGGCTTCCCCAGCGGGGAGAAGGCGCAGGACCCTCCGTAGTACCTCCCTGCGGGCCCGGTGCCGGTGTTGTTGCAGAACAGGGTGTACACGGTGTTCTCGAAGCATCTGGCCGGGACCACAGTCCTCATCGCGTACTCCGACTTCTCCGCCGAGGCGCTGGGCATCAGGACGGCATCGGCGCCGTGGGTGGCGTAGTAGCGGTGGATCTCGGGGAACATGGCATCGTAGCAGATTAGCAGCCCGAACTTCATCCCCTTCCATTCCGCCATCGAGGGCCCCTTCCCGGGGGTGAACACATCCTCATTGTACGGTTCGAAGTTCGCCAGGTAGAGCTTGTCGTACTCGGTCCTGCCCTCGGGGGTGAAGAAAACGAGCGAGTTGAAGGTCTCGTTCCCGCGGATCACGGGCATCCCCATGGCGATAGCGATGCCCTTCTCGCGGCACAGAGTATCCAGCGATTGCCCCGCTTCGGTCAGTTCGGCGGCATCGAAGCTCCTGCATCCGTATCCCGTGAGGAACAGCTCCGGGAACAGGTAGATGTCGGCGGCGACCTCCCCGGCGATCCTCCCGACCTCATCCAGATTGCTGCTTACGTCCCCGCGGCTGGGCACTTGGCAAAGGGCGACCCTGACGTCCATGGGGGACGTATCGCTGTTTCCCATATTATTGCTTACATTCCTTTTTATCGAACAATAGCGATTATGGGGCATGGCATTCCGTGCTATGCGCAGCATCACCGACGCGGACGTCTCCCGCATCCTCGGCTTCATAAAGGAGACCGTCTCAGCCGCGCATGCCGAGGGAGCAGTCGTGGGCATCAGCGGAGGAATAGATTCCGCGGTGGTCGTGAAGCTCTGCGCGGACGCCCTCGGGGCCGATAAGGTCCATGCCGTTTTCATGCCGGTGAGCAGCACACCGAAGGAGGACTACAGGCAGACCGAGAGCATGTGCCAGGCATGGGGTGTAAAGTACGATGTCATCGATATACAGCCCGCCGCCGACGCATTCGGGAAGATGATCCTCAAGCCCGGGGACGACCCGCTTCAGAGGGGCAACATGATGTCCCGCTGCCGCATGATCGTCCTTTTCGATGCCGCACGCCGCGAGAGGCGCCTGGTTTTCGGCACCACCAACCGCAGCGAGCTCCTCATGGGATACATGACCAAGTTCGGAGACGGTGCGGAGGACGCCTCCCCCATATGCAGACTTTACAAGACCCAGGTATGGGAAATAGCCCATCTCATCGGGGTCCCCGGCGAGATCATCGACAAGGTCCCCACCGCAGGTCTCTGGGACGGTCAGACCGATGAGGAGGAGATGGGCGTGACCTATCTTGCACTCGACAAGGCCCTCAACGTCATGGAGCAGGGCGCGACCGATGGCGAGATGGCGGAGGCCGCCGGCATTACCGCGGAGAAGGCGGCAGAGATCCGTGCTCAGGTCAGCAGGATGGAGCACAAGCACCTTCCGGCCTACGCTCCCCGCGACTGCTGAATCTATGTCGATTTTTGACAATCTCGCGCGGGTACATCCAATAGCTTTTATGATTGGAGACCTATTCCAGCCCGATATAGGGGGCTTTATTTGGCAGCCATAAGGGAAGAGGAAGGTTGCCATAAGGGAAGAGGAAGGTTACGTTTTCGTCGGAGGAAGGAAGCTCAGGCGCGGTTTCACCACCGGATCCTGTGCCGCCGCGGCCTCCAAGGCTGCCGTTCAGATGCTCCTTTCCGGGGAACCCGTGGATTTCGTGGACATCATGACCCCCCGCGGGATCCCCCTCCACATCGCCATCGAGAAGATCGAGATGTCCGGGGACCGCGTCTCCTGCGCTGTCCGCAAGGACGGGGGAGACGATGCCGACGACACCAACGGCGCCTACATCCATGCCGAGGTCAGCAGGTCCTCCGGGGAAGGCGTCCGCATCGACGGAGGCGTCGGCGTCGGAAGAGTCACCCGCAAGGGTTTGGACCAGCCACCCGGCAACGCGGCCATCAACCACGTCCCCCGCAACATGATCGTCGAGGCCGTCGAGGACGTCTGCCAGGCACTGAAGTATACCGGCGGCATCGAAGTGAAGATCTACGTGCCGGAGGGAGAGAAGATCGCCGTCCGCACCTTCAACTCCCGTCTGGGAATCATGGGCGGAATCTCCATCCTGGGGACCAGCGGGATCGTGGAGCCCATGAGCGAGACCGCGCTCCTCGGCTCCATCAAGGCCGAGATGAACGTCTTCATGGCCGAGGGGAGGAAGTACCTCCTGACGGTCCCAGGCAACTACGGCAAGGATTTCGTCAAGGCGTATCCCGCTCTTGAGGGTCAGACCCCCGTCGAATGCAGCAACTTCATCGGCGACTTCCTCGATATGGCCGTCGAAGCCGGCGCAGAGGGAGTCCTCCTCGTTGGGAACCTGGGAAAACTGGTCAAACTGGCGGGAGGTATCATGAACACCCATTCCCGCAATGCCGATTCCAGGATGGAGATCCTGGCCTCCAACGCCATCCTGGCGGGTGCGGACACCGAGACCGCCAAGAGGATACTCGGCTGCATATCCACCGACGACGCCCTTGAGGTTCTGGACGAGAAGGGGCTGATGAAGCAGACCCTCGAGATCCTCATCCCGAAGATCGAGTTCCACATGAACCACCGCGTCAAGGGAGACATCAAGGTGGCGGCCATCACGTTCTCCTCCGAATTCGGCATCCTGGGGCAGACCCCCGGTGCCGAGGAGCTCCTTAAGAAAGTGGGGGCGAGGGAATGAAGGTGGGGATAATCGCATTCACGACCTCCGGATGCCGTACGGCGCTGGAGATCTCCAAGGTGTTCGAAGGTGACGAGGTCGAGCTCTTCGCGAAGAGCACCTCGGACGAACTGGGCCTGACCCATGTCGGGGAGAGCATGAGGTCGTGGACCGGGACTGCCTTCGGGAAGTACGATGCCATCGTGTTCGTGGGCGCCATCGGCATCGCCGTGAGGGAGATCGCACCATTCGTGAAGTCGAAGGACACCGATCCCGCCGTGATCTCCGTGGACGAGAAGGGGAAGTTCTCGGTCCCCGTGCTCTCCGGCCACATCGGGGGCGCCAATGCCCTGGCCGTCCGCATCGCGGGGGGCATCGGAGCACTGCCCGTGGTGACCACCGCCACCGACATCAACGGCAAGATAGCGATAGATTCGTTCGCTGTCAACAATAATTTGACAATTACCTCGTTACACATGGCGAAGGAGGTTGCAGCACGCATCCTGGCGAACGATCCGGTCGGATTGGTGTGCGACGTGGAATGTCTGGATTCCCCGCCCCCGGAGCTGTCCGGGCCCGCCGACTCCCCCACCGGGGTGTACATAGGCACGAAGGACATCAGCCCGTTCCCCTCGACCCTCCGCCTGGTCCCCCGCGACCTGGTGCTCGGCATCGGATGCCGCCGCGACACACCCCAGCAGGACATCGAGGAGATGGTATCCAAAGCCCTGGCCGAGATCGGGGCCGGCATGGACCGTGTCCGTGCGGCCGCCAGCATCGACCTCAAGAAGGATGAGAAAGGGCTGCTCGGTTTCGCCGACGCCCACCGCATCCCCATCACGTTCTACACCTCCGACGAGCTCAACGCTCTCGAGGGTGAATTCTCCAAATCCAACTTCGTGCAGTCCGTCACTTCCGTGGACTGCGTATGCGAGCGTTCGGCCGTCAGGCGTTCCGCCGACGGCACCCTCGTTCTCAGGAAGTTCGCAGGCAATGGCGTGACCGTGGCCATAGCGCAGGAAAAGTTCGCGGTCTCGTTTTCAAAGGTGAGAAGATGACAGGCAAAGTTCTCGTTTTCGCCGGCACTACCGAGGGAGGGGCCATCACCGACCTTCTCGCCAATGCCGGAATCAAAGTGCACGCATGCGTGGCCACCGAATATGGCCGCACATCCCTCAGACCGAATCCCAACGTGGAGGTCTC
>CADAGG010000073.1 GCA_902787415.1 methanogenic archaeon | reverse complement strand
CGGTATGCGGGTGGCGAGGCAGGAGTTGGACGGCATGTTCCAGGTAGGGAGTCCCGCTTCTTTGGAGAGCCTGCGTATGTCGGTCTTGCCGATGCCGCAGAGCCTGAGCGGGGACACGATCCCCAGTTCCTCCAGGGCCTTCATCCCCGGACGTGCCGAGGGGTCGTCCGAGGCGTTGGTGGCATCGATGACGGTGCCTGCCCCATCAGTTTCCGCCGCATGCAGGAGCTCCGAGAACACGCGCCTCTTGCAGAGATAGCAGCGCTCCGGAGGGTTCTCCGCGATGCGGTCATCGGAGAGTATGTCAGTCTCTATGATCTTCAGAGGGGCTCCGAGCGATCCGGCGAACCTCACCGCATCCCCGGTCTCGAAACCGGGTTGGAACTGCGAACGGACATGGTAGGCGGCGACCTCGGCACCGCATTCCCCGGCCGCATAGAGCAGGTACGAGGAATCGGCGCCTCCCGAGAATGCCAGGGCCACCCTGCGGTGCTCCGAGAAGAATTCCTTGAGGCAGGCGGGGACAGCGTTCTCCATCCTATCACGGGCTGTGCTTCTTGAGGTTCCTTCCGAAGTTGTGGTTGGCGTAGTAGAGGAGCTCCACTCCGTGGAGGTCGATGGTGGAAGGGCCGGACCTGACGTAGAATATCTGCTCCTTGCCGTCCGTGAGGAACACGGGGCGGTCGCTGATCTGACAGGACACGCGCATCACCGACTTGTCCTCGAAATCGACGAGGGTGAAGTGGAGGAACGGAAGGAACTCGCTGCCTATCTGGGTCTTTATCAGGTTGTTGAGATGGAGGCCGAACTTGTCCTTGCTTCCTTCGAAGGATGCGAGGTCCACGCCGACGATGGTGCCGTCGTCCGCGACCCCTATGAGGAGGGTGCCTCCTCTGCTGTTGAGGAAGGCCACGATGGTCTTGAGGACGGCCCTCTCCATGCGGGGATCCTTCTCCCCGGTCTTCAGGTTCGTCCTGAGGGTGGACTTGAACTCCAGCTTGGAGCTCTCCCCGTCCTCGATCTCCTTGAGGATCTCCTTCTTGGCGCGGTCCTGGACACCGAGCACGTCAGCGTTGTCCTTGAGGAACCTGTTCAGGGTGTGCTCGAACAGGCCGTTATGCCTGTTGAAGTAGAACGTCAGGGCCGTAAGCAGGGAACCCAGCATGCTGAACGTCATGCTCAGCAGGAACGAATGCAGGGCATCGGAGGAGCCGCCGGAGAGCTCGGCGATCCAGTAGCTCACGATGGAGAGGAACAGGCTCATGGCGGTTCCGATGCAGAAGGCGCTGAACGCCAGGAAGAACGGGTGCTCCATGTCGAAGTCGGGGGAGGACCTGAGGATGGCGAGCAGCATCATAAGACCCAGGATGCACGTGAACATACCCAGGAAGATATCGGCGGCGATGTCCACGAGCTCCGTTCCCACCCTGTTGGAGATCTGGACGAGGACCAGTACGGCGGTCAGGAGCACGATGAACAGCGGAGGGATGTAAAGCGAGTCCTTCTTCTGGAGGGCGATGACGGTGAGGAGCAGGGAGGTGGCCGCGACGAGCATGCTCTCGTAGGCAGAGGTCCATGCGCCGAGTATGAGGAATCCCATGGAGAGCACGAGCAGGACCAAGAGGCCGGTCTTGTTCTTCTCGAAAACGTTGTAGTTCCTGTCCATTTTACGACACCGCCGTCTTTGTGGGTTACCGTCCGGAACGGTATTTTTCAGACCTAATTCACCCATACCCTTTTTATCTTTGTTGATGTTCGCACGCTCGGAGTAGTTCTTTTGGTAGAAGACACAGAGAAACCGCGCAGGCCTGCCAAACCTTCGGCAGAACAGAAGCCCATGGGCAGCAGGGGAAATGCGCAGAACGCCGGTCGCCGTGATGAGGCACGCCCGGCAGCACGTTCGAATTCATCTGACCGTCCCCGCGGAGACCGTCCCGCAGGAAGGCCTCAGGGCGAGGGAAGACCCCGCGGAGACCGTCCCCAGGGAGCACCCGGAACCGGACCCAGAGGCCCCAGGCCCCAGGGATCCGCACCCGCAGGAGCACGTCCCGCCTACGGAAAGCCCCAGGGAGCACCCGGAACCGGACCCAGAGGCCCCAGGCCCCAGGGATCCGCACCCGCAGGAGCACGTCCCGCCTACGGCAGGCCCGCTCCCAAGCAGTTCGAGGACAAGTCCGACGAGACCGCGGGACTGGAGCTCACCGATGCCGGCGACGACGTCCCCGCTACCAAGGTCGCGCACGTCCCCAAGAAGACCGACGCGAACTACAGCATGTCCTACAGGGGATCCTCCCAGAAGGCCCCCTCGCGCCCCAACGCGCAGAACAAGAAGAACAATTCTTCGGGAAAGCCCAGCAAGGCCGCCACCCAGAGGCAGTCCATGCTGAACACCCACAAACTCGCACCTTTCAAGTACGATATGAACGAGATCCTCTCCCAGTCCTCCATGGACCCCGGAATGGCATCCTCGTTCCTCGCATCCATCATCGCCAAGGCATCCCGCATCTCCACCAAGGACGCCAAGGATTACGCCAAGACCTTCGTCGACGACGGCTACCTCGGAAAAGAGGAGTACGACAAGATCTGCAAGCTGATGGACAGGTACAGCAAGTACAGGTGAAACAATTGAAATCCAAGGAACTGGGGAGAGGAAGGGTTTTCGTCCTCTCCCTATCCACCGGGGAATCCATCAAGGATTCCGTCGAATCTTTCTGCAGGAGCCATGACATCGCATGTGCCAGGCTCTCGATACTCGGCGGGGTACAGGCAGGTTCCACCTTCGTCGTCGGCCCCCATCTGGTCGACGGTAAGGAGACCGCGCCGATCTCCCCCATGACCTACACCACCGATGCCCCCACCGAGTTCGCGGGGGTCGGGACCGTCTTCCCCAACGAGAAGGGCGAACCCGTCATGCATCTCCACGGCACCCTCGGCCGCAACGGCATCTCGGTCACCGGGTGCTTCCGTCAGGACGCCAGGGCATGGCTCACGCTGGAAGTTGTGTTGGAAGAACTCATCGGCGAAGGCGTCGTCAGGAAGTTCGACGACGTCCTTAAGGTCTCACCGCTTCACATCGAGTGATCAGCGGCGGTTGTACCTGTCTGCCCACCTGTTGAACACTTCGTCCGTGTAGTCGTTCATGATACGCTCATCCTCCCTGCCGTTGTTCTTGGGGATGATGAAGCCTGCGATGGGGAACTCCGAATCGCAGTACGGACAGCGTACGTTGGGGCAGCGCTGATTCGCCTTGGGGCAGTACTTGCAGGCGACCGCCCTGGACTGGAAGAGGCTGAACTCCCTGCCGCAGTTGGGGCAGAGGTATCTCCTGGCGGCCACCTTGAGCTCGGGGGTGATCTTGGCTGCCTTCTCCTCGGGCGTGAGGTACATCGGCGCCTGAGGCGAGATGGGCGTGTTGTGGTTGAACTCCTCGTATCTTTTTCCCATGGGATTACCTCAGATTCCCTTGGCGGCTTTGACGACGGCCTTGAGGAGGGTGTCGTCGGAGCACTGCTCCACGAAGGTACCGGTGACGATGATGTCGGCTCCGGCCTCCCTTGCTGCGGCCGCGGCCTCGGGGGTCCTGATTCCGCCGCCGACGATGAGGGGGACGTCGATGTTCATCTTGACGGTCTCGATCATCTCGGGGGGCACGGGCCTGTCGGCACCGCTTCCGGCCTCGAGGTACACGAGCTGCATTCCCATCATCTGGGCGGCGAGTGCGAAGCCGACCGCTCCCTCGATGTCGTCGCGGGGGATGAGCTTGGCCTCGGAGACCCTTCCGACGGTCATTCCGGGCTCCACGACGATGTACGCCATGGGGATGGTGGGGATGTTCAGCATCTTGATGTAGGGTGCGGCCTTGGCCTGGTAGTGGGTGATGAACTTGGGGTTGCTGCTGTTGACGATGCTCATGAAGAGCATGACGTCGACCTCGTCCGATATGGCGTGGACATCGGAGGGGAAGTAGATGGTGGGCAGGCCGGTGGCCTCCCTGACGGCGACAGCGATGGCGCCGAGGTTCTCGGTGGTGACTCCGGTGGAACCTCCGATCATGAACGCGTCGGTACCGGCGTCCTGCATCCTCTTGGCGATCACCTTGGCGCTCTCTACGTCGAGCTTGGCGGGATCGGGGTCCAGGAGAGTGAAGTGTACGGTTCCTTTAGCGAGCTTATCCTTGAGGTATTCTTTCACGTCAATCATATTGCCACACCCAGAATGAATGAGATCAGAGCAACGAACATTGCCACTTTAGCGAGTTTTTCGGATTTGTGGGGGTCGCTGAAGACCAGCACGGCGCAGTAGACGAAGATGGCGTCGGCCACGACGACCACCGCGTACAGGATTCCGAACAGTCCTGTGAAGAACGGGATGAAACTGAGGAGGGGGCCGAGAACATAGAACACGGCGGCCACGACAGCGGCCTTGCGGTCCCCGATCATCATGGGGAGGGTGCGCCTGCTGCCCTTGTCGGACTCCTCATCCTCGATGTCCTTGGCAATCTCGCGTCCCACACTGACGAGTGCGGCGAGAAGGGCAAGGATCCAGACCTGGGAGAAGTCTCCCACGATCCCTCCTGCGAACATGAACACGAGACCGGTGAGGATGGCGATGCAGAGGTTGCCGACGAAGCCCCTCTGTTTGAGAGCGATCTCGTAACCGATCATCATGACCGCGGCGGCCAGCACGATGGCGGTGGCCTCCCAGCGGCGCAGGAACAGCGAGAGGACGACGGCGATCGCGAGTCCTCCGTATCCGCAGATCATGGCGGTCCTGGCGGTGAGCTCACCGGAGGGGACGGGCCTGTCGGGATGGGCGGTCTTGTCGATCTCGGCGTCCACATAGTCATTGAGCGAGTTACCTCCGGCCACGAATGCCACCACGATGACGCCGCCGATGACGATGTTGACCCACTGGTCGAGCATGTCGTATCCTGCAGCGATGAAAATCGCGATCAGAAGTCCGATGAACCCCATGACCCCGTTCTGGAGCCTGAAGAGGCGGAGATACTTGTTCACGAGCCTCCCTATCCCGTCCTATAATAAAAGGTGTGCGTGCGCGCGACTCAGTTCCTGCCGAAGATGTGGTAGTGCCTCGACAGGGTACCGTGCACGAACTGCACGTAGAC
>CADAGG010000072.1 GCA_902787415.1 methanogenic archaeon | reverse complement strand
TGCATCTTCACCTCGGACATCCCCAAGGGAAAGGTCCTCCTGTGCCCCTCCGCCCACGGAGAGGGAAAGCTCATGAGCAACATCCCCGACTTCACCTCCCGCCTGGAGGAGAACGACCAGGTGGTGTTCCGTTACGTCACTCCCGACGGAGGACGCGCGACCTATCCCTGGAACCCTAACGGATCCCCCTCGGACATCGCAGGTATCTGCAACCCCGCAGGGAACGTCCTCGGTATGATGCCTCACCCCGAGCGTGTCATGACCGCTTACACCGCTCCTGACTGGACCCGCAACCGCAGGTCCGAGGACGGGGACGGAAAGTGCATCTTCACTTCCGTGATGAAATATCTTAGCAAGAAATGATCCCGGGGGGCAACCCCCGGTTCAAAGGTTTACTTTCACATCGACGCGGTCATCGGTGTTCAGACTGAGGGTCCTCCTCAGGTGGTACTGACAGATGATTTCGATGATGTCCACGTAGTGCGACCTGGCGGGCACCACGATGGCGCAGTCGATGTTCTTTATCTTGGACTTGTAGGCGATGACGTCGCCGAAGGTCCTGCCGCCGTAGTTGAATCCCTCGATGGGGATGCCTGCGGTGCTCTTGATGACGTCGAGCTTGCCGACGTCCTCCTTGTCCACACAGATGTTCAGGGTGCCGGGATAGGGCTTGAATCCGAGCTTCTTCTCGAACTGAACCTTGTACCCTTCCTGGTCGATGTAGTACTGTCCCTCACCCATTCCGTCCTTGATGGCGCCGTGCAGGGTGATGTGATCGGTGAGTTCGAAGATCCTGCGGTGCTCGTTGTATTCCTTCTTCAGTTCATCAACCCCTGTGGCAGTGAGCTTGATTCTCTGTTTCCTGGCTCCCAGGTCGCGTACAATGAGGCCCAGCTCCAGGAGTTCCAATATCCTCTTGGAGGCGGACTGCTGGCTCATCTCGAGGATGTCGCCGAGCTCCCTTGACGAGACCGCGATATAATCGTCAATCCCTCCGAGAAGAGCGATCTTCCTGAGGGCGAACGTGTATTTCTCATCCACGTGGCCGTAACGCAGACGACGTGATATAAAAGTTACTACAAAATTTGTAGAAGATGTAAAAAATGGTAGCCGGCCCGAAGGCCGGAAGTGATTTGCTCAGTTCTCGGTGGGGATACCGATGTATGCGAGAACTGCCAGGATGATCGCGAGAACGATCTCGACAGCACCGAAGAGGACTTCGAAGACCTCTCCCAGGGTGGCGACACCGGCAACGGCGACGACGATGAAGGCGTAAACGGTGAGCGCCTTAGGGGTCCAGGGGCCGTATTTGGTGAAACCTCCTGCCGCTCCGAAGAACATTGCTGCGAGGAGGAGCAGGATTCCGATGGTGGTGATGGTGCTCTCAGCGTGCTGGTAGTAGAGTGCCATTCCGATGATGGAGACACATCCACCGATGCAGCCGACTGCGAGTCCGGCGAATCTGGTGGTCGTCATTTACTGCTTTCCCTCCTTGATGCCGGAGGCGACCATAATCGCTGCGTCCATTGCAACCCAGATGAGGCCTGCGACTGCTGCGTAGACCTCGAACTTGGCGAAGTTGAAGAGGAGTGCGAAGGAGGCGATTGCCACGACGACGAAGATGGCCACCGCGAGGGGGAAGACCATTCCGTCCAGGTACTCCTGGGCAGTGATCGAGATGAGTGCGAGTGCGAGGAACATTGCGGTCAGGACAGCGAAGAAGTTGTGGTAGTCCGCGCTGTGGATGTCCTTAGTGAAGAGTCCGATGAGGAGCAGGGTGAATCCGGCCATAGCGAGGAAGATTCCTCCGGCAGCGTATCCAGCTTTCTTCTTGTTGTACTGAAGCCTTCCGATACCGTAGACAGCGAGGAGTGCACCGACGGTCAACATTCCATAGTTGAAGTAGTTGGCCGCGGCAGTGCTGTAGGAGATACCGAAGTCACTGATCGAGTTGTATCCCCAAGTCCACGAACTGTCTGCCTGGTAACAGGCGAGCCACATTGCTACAAATGCGGTTACGGCGATGATTCCAACCCAGCCGATAGCGGCGGAGTGGGTTTTGTAGTCCGTGTTCATAAACATGCGTAGGTTTTTCCACTTTATTATATTATGGGGATGGCTGGCCTTAGCCAGGGTGTAAAATCGTCGTATTTTTATGCAATCTTCGCTATATGACGGTCGAAAATCATGAATAACGTCTATTTCGTAGGGACCGCTGGAAGCGGCAAAAGCACCATGGTCGGAGCCTTCAAGAAGTGGCTCGATGACAACGAGATCGACTCCATCATCATCAATCTCGACCCCGGGGCGGAGAAGCTTCCATATGTGCCAGATATCGATATTCGTGAATGGATCAACCTCGAGGACGTCATGTCGCAGTGCGGTCTCGGACCCAACGGCGCCCAGATCGCGGCCGCCGACCTGATGGCGGTCAACATCGACAAGATCAGCAGCGTCCTCGATACCTACGACGTCGACTATGTTTTGATCGACACCCCCGGCCAGCTGGAACTCTTCGCTTTCAGGGAGTCCTCCCAGGTGGTCGTGAAGGCCCTCGGAAAGGAGAGGTCCCTCATGGTCTACCTCTCCGACCCCACCCTGTACCGCAGCGCCAACGGCTTCGTCTCCACCATGACCCTGGCCTCGCTGGTCCAGTTCAGGATGAACATGCCCATCATCAACCTCCTGTCCAAGGCGGATGTCCTGAAGGAGAACGAGATCGACAGGATCCTCGACTGGTACAACAACCCCGATTCCCTCTACGGCTGCCTGCTGGACGAGGACAAGGATCCCGAGTCCGTCATCGGCATGGAGCTGTTCCGCGCGCTGGAGGACACCGGCGTGTTCGGGGAGATGAGGTCCGTATCGTCGGAGACAGGTGTGGGTCTGCCCGAGATTTACGCTGCCGTTCAGCTTCAGTTCCACGGCGGCGACGATTCCGGAAAGGACGACTGATCAGACCGAACCGGTCTGCCGGAGATACATCAGGCTGAGCTCCACCGTGGAGTCGTCGGTCTTCAGAAGGCGCCTGAATCCGTTGTTGAAAAGACGTCTGCGGGCTGCCTCAAGCCTCTCCTTGCCGGTCTTGCCGTCGTATTGGGCGATCACGCAGTTCTGGTCGGATACGAACGTACCCTGATACTGTATCCTGGCCGGCGGGTCGTACCACGAAGAGGCCAGCGTGAGCACGGCCTTCATCTGCGCGAGCCTGGCCGGGCTCAGCTTGCCGTACTGGTTGAACTCGGTGCCCACCACGGGCTCCCTGGCGTACACCTCCGCGTTCAGGCAGCGCATGTCCAGGATGCGGTAGAACGCCTCCACTATCTCTTTCGAGGAGTGTTCGGGGCCGATGGGCTCCACCCCGGAGATCACCTGCAGCCCGGCGGCGGTCAGGTTCGATATGGTCTCCAGGCGCTTCTCGGGCTTGAACCCGGTGTCCTTCCCTTCCCCGATCCTGCATGAGTGATAGGCACCGTATGCCCCCGCCTCCTTCAGGCGGCGGCACTCGTCGGCCTGCAGGTCGCGGGTGTTGACGAAGATCCTGGTGCCGCGCTTGGCATGGTCCCTGACGATACCGATCTGCCTGCACAGCTCCCCCAGGTCAGCATCGGCGCAGGTGGTGAGCCTGATGCTCCTGACGTCCGAGAACCCGCCGATCTCCTCGGCATACCTAGCGAGAACATTGTCCTCGATGTCGAAGAACTTCCCCATGTACGATGCTTCGGCGTACCTGCAGAACCTGCAGTTGCCGGGGCAGGGCCCGGAGGAGGTCGTTATCTCGGCGCAGATCTGCCCTACGTCCGAGCACTCCTTGTGGACCAGGCGGTTCGCGAGGGAGACGGCGAGATTGGCCTCGGAGGACTTCTCGCGGAAGGTGAGCAGGTACTCGCACTCGTGCGGCTCGAGCTTCTCCTTGTACCATCCCCTCGAGAGGATGTCCGCGGCCTTGGCGTCGATCGGCATGTGCAACACCTGCTATGAAAACGAATGTGCCAGAGGGGTTGACCCTCCGGCGTTTGAGCTTACTGGTAGAGGTACTCGGGGATGTTCTTGCTTCCCTTGTTCTTGTTCCTCTCGAGGACCTTGACGCGGGCGTTCTCGAAGTCCTCGGGCATGATGGTGTCGCGGTTGTCGCGGATGCACAGCATACCTGCCTCGGTGCAGATGCTCTTGATCTCCGCACCGGACGCTCCCTCGGTCTTCTCCGCCAGTTCGCGGGGGTTGACCTTCTTGGAGACGTTCATGTTCTTGAGGTGGATCTTGAAGATCTGCTCACGGCCCTCGACCTCGGGCAGTCCGACCTCGATGATCCTGTCGAACCTGCCGGGCCTGAGGAGCGCGTCGTCGAGGATGTCGGGCCTGTTGGTGGCACCGATGATCTTGACGTTCTCCATGGGGGTGAATCCGTCCAGTTCCGCCAGGAGCTGCATGAGGGTCCTCTGGACCTCCCTGTCGCCGGAGGTGGCGACGTCCGCCCTCTTGGCACCGACGGAGTCGATCTCGTCGATGAAGACGATGCTGGGGGCCTTCTCCCTGGCGAGCTCGAACAGCTCGCGGACGAGCCTGGCTCCCTCTCCGATGTACTTCTGCACGAGTTCGGATCCGACCAGCCTGATGTAGGTGGCGTTGGTGGCATTGGCGACCGCCTTGGCCATGAGGGTCTTACCGGTTCCGGGGGGACCGACCAGGAGGACTCCCTTCGGGGGTTTGATTCCGACCTTCTGGTAGAGCTCGGGCCTGAGCAGGGGATCCTCCACCGCCTCCCTGAGCTCGACCATCTGGTCCTTGAGGCCTCCGATGTCGTCGTAGCTGAGGTCGGGCTTCTCCATGATCTCGGCTCCGGTGACGATGGGGTCCAGTGGTGCGGGCAGCACCTCCATGACGGCCAGGGTCTGCTTGTTGAGGGAGACCCTCGCGCCGGGGATCAGGTCCTTCTCGGGGACGTACTGCGAGACGGATACGATGAAATCGGGTCCGGTGGAGCTCTTGACGACGACCTTGTTGTCGGGAAGGACGTCCCTGAGGGAACCGATGACCAGCGGAGGGCTCTTGAGCCTCTCCAGTTCGGTCCTCACCCTGGCAAGGTCCTTCTGAAGTCTGAAAAGTTCGCTCTCCGAGTAACGCTTCTCGTTCTCGGCGTTCTGAAGATCCTCCATGAGGCGCACGTTGCGCTCCTCCAGTGCGATGATCTTCGCTTTGAGTTCCACAATCTCCGATTCCTCTGACATTTTCTCTACCGACAGACAATATGTCGCGCGTTTTAATTAGCTTGACCTAACATTTAGGGAAGTAATCGGG
>CADAGG010000071.1 GCA_902787415.1 methanogenic archaeon | reverse complement strand
GATGATGACGTGTTTGATGTTCTCGAGGGTCCTGAGACGCCTGGTCTCCTCCTCGATCTCTTCTCCGGTGAACATTGGTTTGCTCATGAGATTACTCCTAGGCTCCGCAACTCCCTATTGACTTAAAAATGTGTTCTGTAGGGCCGTTAACTTTTCAACGCCCAGGCACCGCCATGATTAACTATCCGCTCCCCGGTACCGGATGTATGCCCATCGGAGACCCCCACGGGGGCAATTTCACCTATACCTACGAGGGACTTCCCGAGTCGCTGTTCATGGTCAGCGTACCGTCCAAGGACCCGGAGAAGGCCCTGCTGTTCTACCGCGATATCCTGATGATGGAGGTCCTGTACCACGGGCCGCACGAAGCGGTCGTACGCCGCGGGAGCGCCACCCTGCGCATCTTCCGTTCGGAGAACACCGGGATAGACACAGGCATCTTCATCGGCGTGGAGGAACCCTACGACTTCCACCGCAGGATGATCGACGAGGGAGTCCGCTTCAAGATGGATCCCAAGAGGCTGCCCATGGGTGTGGCGACATCGTTCTTCGACGACGATGGCAACGTCCTGTACGTCATCGAGACCGGTGCGGTGCCCTGCGAAGAACATAAATCCTGAGCGGGGATTGAGAGTCCCATGAGAGCCCTCATCCTCAACGGCAGCGCGCGCCCCATCGGCAGCACCGGCAACATCGTGGGAGACATCATCGAAGAACTGGAGAAGGGCGGGGTCGAGACCCTGCACGTCCCCCTCTACGAGTACCACTTCACCCCCTGCAACGCCTGCCGTACCTGCGAGATGAGGGGCGACGGCATGTGCGCCGACCAGACCGACGGGACCAATGAGATCCTTGACGTCATGAGGCAGGCCGACATCATCATCCTCGCCGCACCCGGGTACGCGGGCGGGATGCCCGGACTCATGAAGCTCTTCCTGGAGAAGGCCGCCTTCATCCTAGCCAAGGGCGACAGGGGACTCCACGGCAAGTACGGCGCAGTCGTAACTGTCGCCGAGCATGACGGTGCCGACGCGACCTACAACGAGCTCGTGTACTGGATGCTCCACAGCGAGATGCTCGTGATCGGAAGCTATCCTCTCACCTCCTTCAAGACCGGTTTCGACGACTACCGCAAGGACGTCTTCGGCATGAAAGGCCTCAAGAACCTGATCTCCCATATCCTGGAGATCTCGGACAAAGAATGATGAGGGCCCGAAGGCCCTCTTTTTTGACGATTTCAAATAAAGAAGAACCCGCAGTTCTCGGCGATGCAGGCCTTGGCCATGGTCTCCATCCTCTCGACGGGACCGGAGTAGCGGTGGGCCGCCATCTTACCCTCGTCGATGAGGGCGGGCTTCAGGACCTCGCACTCCCTGAGGAGTTCCTTGGCGTCCTCGACGGAGAACTTCCTGTGGTCGGCCGCGGCCTCGATCGCGGATGCGACGATGGGGCAGTTGTACTTCTGGGCGATCTCGGGGAGCTTGGAGCTCTCGGGTCCGAAGGTGCCGATGCAGTCCTTGCCCTTGTTCCATGCGAGGGGACAGCTGGCACATGTGGCGTCCATCTCCTCGAAGGTCAGGTTGTCCCATGCGTTGATGCGGTCGGACTGGCTTCCCTTGGACAGTACCTCGGCCTTCTTGGACTCGTCGAGCTTGGTGAGGTCGACCCATCCGTTGGGGATCTTCTTGGCGAGGGGCTTCAGGACCGCCAGGTCCTCCTCGTTCTTGATCCTGTCCATGAGGAAGATGGTGTTCTTCTCGCTGAACCTGTTCCTCTTCATGAAAGCCTCGTAATCGGGGAATGCCTTCTGGGCATCCTCGATGGAGACCGCCTCGTCGTATTCCTGGAGATCGACGAAGTCGTCCTTGTTTACCATGACCTTGATGAGCTGGAGCTTCAGGGCCCTGCAGGGTGCCCTCTCGGCCTCCATCTCGCATACAGCGATATCGACCATGCCCCCGTCATAGCCTTCCACCTATATGGAATAGGTGTCGCGCGGGATCGGGGTCCCCGTTCGACAATGCTTTATGCCTGCCTGCACATTAACAATCATCATGGCAGACATCAGAATACGCAAGAGGAAGAGGCTCAGAAACAAGGAGGTCAAGGCGCTCTCGGAGGAGTTGGAATCCGTCCTGGGAGTCCCGGTTTTTTCCGACAGCGAACCCGTCGACCGTGCCGAGAGCACGGACATGGACCTCATCATCGTGTCCAACGACATCCTCGGATTCATCATCGGCGAGAAGCCGTTCCTCACCGTCAGGGGAGTTCTGAAGTACAAGCCGGTCAGGCGCTTCGTTACCGTGGACATGGGTGCGGTGCCGTTCATCACCAACGGCGCGGACTGCATGGGCCCCGGCATCGTGGATGCCGACGAGTCCATCCAGGAAGGGGACTACGTGTGGATCAGGGATGTCAAGAACCAGGTGCCCCTGGCCGTCGGACAGGCCCTCCGCTCCGGTGCCGACCTCAAGGCCAAGCAGCCCGGCAAGGCCATCAAGAGCATCAACAACGTGGGCGACAAGCTCTGGAAAGCGGGCGAGTGAGAGCATGACCCAGGCGAAGACGGTGCACGATCCCGTCCACGGCAGCATCAAGGTGGACGGACCGTTCCTGGAACTCCTCAACAGGCACGAGATGCAGAGGCTGAGAGGGGTCAAGCAGCTGGGCTTCGCCAACCTCGTCTTCCCCGGGGCCAACCACACCCGTTTCGAACACTGCCTGGGAGCGTACCACCTCGGCGGCAAGATGGCGGAGGCCATCTCCCTGTCGGTGGAGGACAGCAACGAGGTCCGTGCCGCAGGTCTTCTCCACGACATCTGCCACGCCCCCTACTCCCATACCCTCGAAGGCATCATGGAGGAGGTCACCGGGCTGGACCACATGGAGCTCGCCAGGAACCTCGTCTTCGGGAAGATCAAGACCTTCCGCGAGAGGGACAGGGATCTCTTCGACGGGGAGGAGACCATGGCGGAGGTCATGGAGGCCGAGGGCATCGACCCTCAGGCCGTGTGCGATCTCATCGCCTACCCAGAGACCACCGCACGCGAGTCGGACCTGCTTACCTTCGAGAGGGGCCGGGACGACCATTTCCCCTCCAGGGATTACATCCACCAGATCATCCACGGCCCGGTGGACTGCGACCAGATGGACTACCTCATGAGGGACGCCCACTACACCGGCGTGGTCATGGGCAACATCGACATCGACCGCATCCTCTCGACCATGAGGGTAGTGAACGACCGTATCTGCATATTCCACAGCGGGGCACCCGCGGCCGAGGGCCTGATGGTATCCCGTTCCCTGATGTACACCTCGGTGTACTTCCACCCCACCGTGAGGGTGATGAACCGCATGATCACCAAGGCCGCCCTGGCCTCCGGACTCGACCTGAAGGAGATGTACCTCTGGGACGATTCCGACCTGGCGCAGGCCATGTTCTCCAGCGGAGGCGACGCCTCCCGCATCATGCGCAGGCTTCAGAACCGCATGTTCTACAAGAAGGCCCTGTTCCTCTCCAATGAGGAGATGACTCCCGATCTGGCACATGTCCTTTCGGAGCACGAGTCCCCCCGTAAGCGCCTGCTTCTCGAGAAGGAGATCGCCGACAAGGCCGGTGTCGAAACCGCCGACGTATGCGTGGAGATGCCGCCGTCGTCCGACCTGAGGTCGACGATGAAGATCGGCAAGACGGACGTCTCCATCGTGAACGAGGAAGGGAGGGTGAGGTCCCTCACCAAGACCTCCTCCATCGCGAAGGCGCTCCAGTCCAGGGATTCCTTCGGCTGGTCGCTGGTGGTGGCCTGTCCTGAGGAGTCGCGCGAGGCGGTACAGAAGGCCGCCGTAAAAATCCTGGGCCTCTGATCAGCCCTTCACGACGCCGATGGGCGTGAGCTTGGCCACCTTGCCGGTGAGGCCCGCGTTGCAGACGACCTCGATGATCTCGTTGACGTCCTTGTACGCATCCGGGGCCTCCTCGAGGAGTCCCGCGTCGGAGCCGTTCCTGAGGTATATGCCCTCGTCGGCCAGCTTCTTCCTGACGGTCTCCAGGTTGAGGTTCTCGATGGCCGCCTTCCTGGACATTTGCCTTCCCGCCCCGTGGCAGGTGGAGCCGAAGGTGTCCGTCATGGCTCCCTTGCGTCCGGCGAGGACGTAGGTTCCGGTGGACATGTCGCCGGGGATGAGGACGGGCTGTCCGTAATCCCTGTACTTCTGGGTTATCTCGGACCTGCCGGGTGCGAAGGCGCGGGTGGCGCCCTTCCTGTGGACCAGGACCTCGGTCTTGTGGCCGTCGTAGTCGTGGGTCTCCATCTTGGCGATGTTGTGGGCCACGTCGTAGACCACGTTCATGCCCATGTTCTCGGCGGAGTCGCCGAGCACCTGCTCGAAGGACTCCCTGGTCCAGTGGGTGATCATCTGCCTGTTGGCCCAGGCGTAGTTGGCGCCGCAGCACATGGCCCTGTAGTACTCCTCCCCGAGCCTCGATGCGAGGGGTGCGCAGGCCAGCTGCCTGTCGGGGAGATTCACTGCCTGGGTCTTCACGTAGTGCTCCATCTTCTGAAGGTAGTCTGTGGCAATCTGGTGGCCGCATCCGCGGGATCCGCAGTGGACGGTGACGGTGATGGCGCCCTTCTTCAGGCCGTAGGCCTTGGCGGTCCTCTCGTCGAAGATCTCGTCCACCACGTCGAGCTCGAGGAAGTGGTTGCCGGATCCGAGGGACCCGAGCTCGGGGAGACCCCTCTTGCGGGACTTCTCTCCGACGCCGGCCTGGTCGGCGTCCTTCATGTGTCCGCCCTCCTCGGTGACTGCGAGGTCCTCCTCCCATCCGTATCCGTTCTCTACGGCCCACTCCTTCATTGCAACCGCAACGGCATTTGCTACATCAAGTTCCAGGTGTGTATTATTGTCAATGGTCTTCCTCAGGGCTTTGTACATGTCCTTGGGAAGCTTGTCTCTCATGATCTTGTCGGTAAACACGTTCTTACCGAATAACTCAGGGATGTTTTTGTCCATAACTGTCTCCTCCTTTTTTTGAGCTTTAAGATCCCGTAATGTAAAAGGCGCATCCACCGTGTGCACGAACGGTCAATGCGCCTTTGCATTCAGAAAACAAAAGAGGCACTTCGGTCGAAACCAAAGCGCCTTTGCTCTTTATGTTCAAAAAATATATACCTGTTACGCTTTGCTGTCAATACCCTTTTTTGTAAATTCAATAAATTTATCCGCAACGGGTGATAGCGGGTGGTTGTCAGGGTATATCAGAACATAGCTTGCCATATGAACCGGATGGGTTATCTTTTTTATCAGGACATTCTC
>CADAGG010000070.1 GCA_902787415.1 methanogenic archaeon | reverse complement strand
AGCCTCCTGAATCGACTTCAGGTGGGCGGAGGAATCGGGCATTCCGTACTGCTCGATGGCGAGGGCGATTCCCCTGGCGGAGAGCTCTCCGAGCCCGCTCGCCATGAGTCCGTCCACGGACCTGTCCTCCTGCTTGAAGGCCTTCTTCATGTCGACCAGCCTCCTCCAGGTGGACTTGGCGGCGTCGAGCAGCCACTCGTCCCTGGTGGCGTCGTCGATCTGCACGACCCTCTCGGGGCGGATGGAGACCCAGGTCCTGCCCTCGTCGGTGGTGTAGGACTTGACCTTACCGACCACTGCGATGAGGCAGGGGACCTCCAGTCCGGTCATGGCCGCGGCGGCCTCGGGCTGGTACTTTCCGACGTTGATGTAGAAGGATCCTCCGACGGAGTCCGCGATGCGTCCCCTCCACATGGGTTCCGCATCGTTGCCGACGTTCTCCTTCTCGGTGAGCACTCCGGCCACCAGGACCCTGTTGATGATGGCTCCCAGGCGGCTGAGCTGGTAGGAGGGCTTCTTCTCCTCCTCGGCCTTGATCTCGTATTCCGCGGAGTTGAGTTCGGATGCGAACACCCTCCATGCGGTCTCTCTGGGGTTCTTCATAGGCTTCCCTCCACGATGCTGTAGAGTTCCTCAGCCTCCTTCTGCACGTCCGTGGTCGCGAGCTCGGTTCCGCGTACGCTCATCTGGGGGCCGTATTCGTCGCTCATGACGTTGCCGGTCACGGTGACCTTCTTGAGCAGCAGTGCGCTGCTCATCCTGTCCGCCACGACGCTCATGTCGCCCTTCTCCTTGGCCATGTCGATGGCCATGTCGAGGGTGATGCCGGTGAGGCTCTCGGTGTCCTTGCGGTTGATGATGGCGCTGATGGCGCCGGTGCCGTCGTCGATGGTGAGCTTGAGCCTGAGGTCCATGACGGGTTCGATGCGTCCGTGGAGGCTGCACTCCTCGCCGAGGACGGAGCGGTTGCACTGGGGGCACCTCTTGATGAGGCCGCTTCCGCCGCGCACGTCGACGATGGTGCCGGTGATGGAGAGGTCCAGTCCTCCGCCGACCTTCATGATGTCCTCGACGGTCTTCTGGGAGGGTCCGGAGGGGGCTGCCTCGATGGCCCTGTCGCTCCTCTCGACCTGGGTGTTGTCGCCGATGTTGAGCTGGGGTATGCCCTTCCAGGAGCGGATGTAGGCGTTCTTGGCGGTGATGACCTCGCCGTCCTTCAGGCCGTGGTCGACCCACGAGGTGAACTGGATCCTGCCGGTCTCGTCGGTCAGGATGCCTCCGTAGACGGTCTTGTCCTCTCCCTTCACCTTGATCTGCCTGCTCTCGACGCCGCTGATGCGGCCGGTGACGTTGACGCTCTTGGTCTGGTCGGTGATGTCCGCGATGTTGACGTCGCGGGCGCTGGAGGGTGCGGAGACGTTGCCGGCGGGGGCGGCGATGGTAACGTCGTCGTTGGGGACGACGGAGCCGTTGTGGCCGATGTTGACCTGCACCTGGTCCTGCCATTTCTTGGTGTATCCGTTCTTGAAGGTGTAGACCCTGCCCTTCTCGAACTCGCCCTCGCTGCTCCAGATGGTGAAGGGGGCGGTGCCGGTGTCGTCTCCGAGGATACCGGAGATGATCTCCTTGGGTCCGGCCTTGGTGTTGATGGTCTTCTTGTCGACGTACACCATACGGGCCACGATGGTGACCTGCATCTCGGTACCTTCCAGTTCCTTGACCTTCTTCGTCACGGGGGCTCCGTTGAAGAATGTGCCAGCAGGTCTTGGATTGCGGTATTTCTTGATGATGCTGTCCTTGGCGACGGCGATACCCGTCCTGTATTTCAGGACGTACTTTTCGAGATCTTCGTGGAGAGTCTTCTTCTCCACTTTGCCCTCAAGCGCGGAGTAGAGTTCCTCCACGATGGGGTCCCAGTCAATCATATCAGAATTGTCCATTTTCAGGCCTCTTGGTATAGTGTTAAGCTGAGGCGGTTTTCATACCGTCCTGCGTTTCCGCAGGCTTCGGAACACCATCGTCGGAGGACTATTTTAACCATGGCATTACATGTAATTGCGCAGTCGCGGACGCGCATAACCTTATTAAGCAAAACACAATCAAAGGGTATGGTTCCAAAAAAGAAGATCGACGAAATTTTGGACGGATACGATCCGAGCAAGATCACCATCGCGACTCTCTGCTCCCATTCGTCACTCCAGATCTTCCACGGCGCACGCAAGATGGGTTTCAAGACCATCGGTCTCGTTACCAAGAACAACCAGCGTATCTACGACGCGTTCCCTCTTGCCAAGCCCGACAAGTTCATCACATATTCCGATTACGACGACATGAGCGAGCGTGCAGGCGAGCTGCAGGACGACAACGCCGTCATCATCCCCCACGGCTCGTTCGTGGAGTACATGGGCGCCAAGGCCTTCGAGGACTTCGAGGTCCCCTCCTACGGAAACCGCGGCGTGCTGTCCTGGGAGTCCGACAGGGTCCTCCAGAGGCAGTGGATCACCTCCGCCGGAGCCCCCATGCCCCGTCTCATCACCGACGCCAGGGAGATCAAGGAACCCGTCATGGTGAAATACCACGGAGCCAAGGGAGGACGCGGTTTCTTCATCGCCAAGGACTACCCCGATTTCAAGATGGGAATCGACAACACCCAGCCCTACACCATCCAGGAGTACTGCCTCGGAACCAGGTACTATCTCCACTTCTTCTACGACCCCCTCAAGACCGACGGATACCGCATCAAGCAGGGCGGATCCCTCGAACTGCTGTCCATCGACCGTCGCGACGAGTCCAACATCGACGAGATGTACAAGCTCGGATCCCTCGAGGACGCCAAGAGGCACGGCCTCTACCCCTCCTTCGTCGTCACCGGCAACACCCCTGTGGTCATCCGCGAGTCGCTGCTGCCCAAGGCCTTCGAGATGGCGGAGAACATCGTCAACCGCTCCTACGAGCTCTTCGGCGGAATGTGGGGGCCCTTCTGCCTCGAGACCGTCGTCAACGACAAGCTGGAGTTCAGGGTCTTCGAGATCTCCACCAGGATCGTCGCGGGAACCAACCCCTTCATCAACGGCTCTCCCTACGCGGAGATGATCTACCCCGGTTTCAGCACCGGCGCCAGGATGGCCATGGAGATCAGGGACGCCATCGCGGCGGACAGGCTCAAGGAGCTCATGAGCTGAGGTGTGGGACATGGTATCGCAGAGACTTCAGCAGGTGCCCGCATCCGGCACCCTGGCAATTTCCAACCTGGTCAGCCAGCTCAAGAGCGAGGGCATCGACGTGCTCTCCTTCTCCCTGGGCGAGCCTGACTTCACCACCCCCGACAACATCATCGAGGCCGCCAAGGCGTCCCTCGACAGCGGGTTCACCCACTACACGCCCAGCATGGGCATCCCCGAGCTGAGGAAGGCCGTGGCCGAGAGGGCCAGGTCCTTCAACAAGCTCGACGTTCAGGCCAAGAACGTCCTCATCACCCCCTGCAAGCACGCCATCTTCATGGCCGCCATGGCATACATCGATCCCGGGGACGAGGTGCTCCTGCCTGATCCCGGATGGGTCACCTACGAGGCGGACATCAGGCTCTGCGGCGGAATCCCCGTCTACGTGCCCCTGAGGTTCGAGGACGGCTTCGTGCTCGACCCCGCCGTCATCGAGTCGCTGATCACCCCCAAGACCAGGATGATCATCCTCAACACCCCCGCCAACCCCACCGGCTGCGTCATCCCCGAGAAGACCATCCGCGCCATCGCGGACCTGGCCATGGAGCACGACATCATGGTGCTGGCGGACGAGACCTACGAGAACCTCGTCTACTCCGGCAGGCACTTCTCCATCGCATCCATCCCCGGCATGATGGACAGGACCATCACCGTGTCCGGCCTCTCCAAGACCGCGGCCATGACCGGATGGAGGGTCGGATGGGCCATCTCCACCGAGCAGAACATCAAGGACCTCAACAAGCTCCAGGGACACACCGTGTCCTGCTGCACCTCCTTCGCCCAGGAGGGAGCGGTCGAAGCGCTCGTCGGCGACCAGGCGCCCATCGCGAAGATGGTGGCCGAGTTCAAGGAGCGCCGCGACCTCGTCATCGACCTCCTGTCCGAGATCGAGGGTCTCGAAACGAAAGTGCCAGAGGGTGCATTCTACGTGTTCCCGAAGTACTCCGCCGACATCTCCTCCGCCGAGCTCGCCAAGCGCCTGCTCGAGGAGCAGCACGTCGCCGTCACCCCCGGAATCGCGTTCGGTCCCCACGGCGAGGGCTTCTTCAGGATCTCCTACGCCGCCAGCGAGGCCGACCTCCGCGAGGGTATCGCCCGCATAAAGAAGTTCATGGGCGCGCTCTGAAACACTTAACACGCGGGCGTATCCGCCCGCGTTTTTACCTATAATTATATAACGGCTGGGCATTGTCCCATCATTCCGTCATTTTGGACGGGCCCAGGGATTCAAATGAGCAGAAAATTGTACACTGTCGGCCCCGTGTACGTGGCCGACGACACCCTCAAGGCGATGGACAGGCCTATGATCACCCACAGGAGCAAGGAATACAAGGAGCTCCACAAGTCCATCGAGGACAAACTACGCGAGGTCCTCGACACCAACTACGATTTCCTCATGGTGTCCGGCTCCGCCACCGTGCTCCTCGAGGGAGCCGCCAGGAGCGGTATCTCCAGGAAGTCTCTCGGACTCACCTCCGGTTCCTTCGGAGACAGGTCCATCGAGGTCGCCGAGACCAACGGCAAGACCGTCGACAAGGTCAAGGTCCCCCTCGGCACCGCCGTCAAGCCCGCCGACATCGAGGGCAAGGTCGCCAAGGACACCGAGGCCGTCCACTGGGTCTCCAACGAGTCCTCCTCCGGAGTGTACTGCGACTCCGTCGCACTGGCTGAGTCCGTCAGGTCCCAGAACCCTGACTCCCTCATCATGATCGACGCCGTCACCTCCATGTTCGCCATGGATCTCAAGTTCAGCAAGGTGCAGCCCGACTCCGTCGTGTTCGGCACCCAGAAGGCGTTCGCCCTCCCTCCCGGAATGGCATTCGCCGCCGTATCCCCCAAGTTCCTCGCCAAGGCCGAGAAGGTGGAGAACAAGGGATTCTACGCCGACTTCACCAGGCTCAAGGAGAAGAACGACGAGAACTACGCCCTCACCACCCCGCCCGTATCGCTCATGTACGGTGTGGACTACCAGCTCGACAAGATGCTGAAGGAGGGCATGGCCACCAGGTACAGAAGGCACCAGGAGATGGCCGACATGGTCCGCAGCTGGGCCAACAGGAAGCGACAAATTCCATTCCATCATCAAATCCATGGGCATGGAGATCTCCAACGGTTACGGTTCCGCGAAGAACACCACCTTCAGGATCGGACACATGGGAGACCTGACCTGCACAGACATCAAAGCGCTCATCGCAGTCATGGACGCAGCACTCGAGGAGATGAAACAGTGACCACCAAGATTCTCGTATCAGACAAACTCGACAAAGCCGGTCTCGACATCCTCGAGGCATCCGGACTCCCTGTCGTCATGAAACCCGGAATGACCGAGGACGAACTCTGTGCTGAGATCGTCGATTACGACGCACTCATCATCCGTTCCGGAACCAGGGTGACCAGGAAGGTCATCGACGCCGCCAAGAAGCTCAGGCTCATCGGACGCGCCGGGGTCGGGGTCGACAACGTCGACATCCCCTACGCCACCGAGAAGGGTATCCTCATCATGAACACCCCCTCCGCCAACACCCTTTCCGC
>CADAGG010000069.1 GCA_902787415.1 methanogenic archaeon | reverse complement strand
GAGGTTGGAGCAGAAGTAGAAAGAGCTCTCCTCGATGGTGGTCATGGAACCGGGTATCGTCAGGGAGGTGAATTCCCCGTTGGCGAACGCATAATCTCCGATGGATGTGATCGAGTTGGGAAGGTCGAGCGAGGCGAGTGCACAGCCCATGAACGCCCCCTCTCCGATCGATGTGACGGTGTCGGGGATGTTCACGGAGGTCATATGGGTGCCCTGCTCGAACGCGTATGCCCCGATGTAGGTCAGTCCGTCGGGGAACGAGACGGTGTGGATATCGCTGTTCCACAGGCCTCCCCAGTGCTTGTCGCTGATGGCATAGTCGTACATGGCACCCGAACCGGTGATGGTGAGCGCCTTGGTCCCGGAGTCGTACGTCCAGGAAAGGTTGTCTCCGCAGGTTCCGCTCGGTTCCGAGGCGGAAACGTCCGAACTGTCGGCAGTGATGATGAACCCGACGGCCAAAAGGGCCAGGGCTAGGACTGCCGTCAGTGTTTTCGTTGCGGTGCGGGAAGCGTATCCTTTGCCGGTCGCGGGACGGAGACTCATTACTTAACTATCCTGCGGGTGTTTTATATGCTTTACCGAGAAAGCGTTCCGGGAGCCAGCCGTTTTTTGGTCATAATAGCCAATATAACCATAGTTAATACCAAACAATACACTTTGGCCGAGCAAAAATATAATGGCTGCGAGACGCTATCCGAAGACAGCATGCCGTCGAGTCCGGAATCCCTCGAGGCCGTCAAGGCCATTCTTCCCGAAGCAACCTCCCGCAAGATGATGGGAGAGTACCTCCTCTACATGGACGGCAAACTGTTCGGCGGGATCTACGACGACAGACTTCTCCTGAAGATCACCAAGGCCTCCGCATCGATCCTCCGCGACTATCCTTCTGACTTCCCTTACGAGGGCGGCGGGGAGATGATCCTCTTCACCGAGCCGTACGATGCCGATCTCCTCAGGAGAACCGTGGAGGCCATGTGCGGGGAGCTTCCTGCCCGCAGGAAGTGAACACGTCTGGGTCAATCCATATATCCCATTAACGCCTGTTATAATCCATGAACAGACCCGATCTAAGGGATCCGAACTGCAAACTGTACGTCATCTGCACGTACGTCTCGGTCGCAGTGATACTGGCCGTTTCCGTCATATCACTGGCGTACTTCATCGCCCTGGCCCCTTCGGAGGCCCATACCCTCAACGAGGGCACCGACCCCGTGGGTTACGAGACTCCGATCGTCTGCGGGATCGTGTATTTCGTATGTCTGGCACTTCTCATCAGGGATTTCCTCAGGCGTATGAAGGGAGGTCCTTCGGAGGAGAGGGATACCCGCTTAATGAGGGCCCCTCTGAGCAAGGCGGGAATCCTGATGGCCATCACGGCACTGACCACCTTCATCGTGATAGGCGTAGCCTATCTGGTGGGGGAGCCGATCAGCGAGAGCTTCCTCAGCAAGTACAGCACCTATGCAGTGATGGCGCTCATGATCAGCGCCGGACCCGAGGAGGAGTTCCTCACCAGGGCCCTCTGCATCGGCCTGCCGGTGTTCATCGTCTGCCTGATAAAGCATCAGGGAAGTGCCAAGGACATCCTCGGAGGTTTCGGCATGAGCAAGGTCGCCCTGGTGTTCCTGGTGATCTCCTCGGTGATCTTCGGTTTCCTGCATCTCGAGGGATGGAGCATCATGAAGTTCCCCGACACCTTCATCAGCGGAATGCTGTTCGGATACGTCTACATCCAGTACGGCATCCACGCCTCGATTGTGATGCACTCGGCCTTCGACCTCCTGGCGACCTACGACATGTTCTACGACGGGATGGGCACCTACCCCCTGATCGTACTGTCAGTCCTGGGAGCGATTCTCCTCGTGAGGTCCCTGCTGAAGATCAGGGAGTACATTCCCGAGAACAACCTGCACGAGCCCTTCGAAGGCGGTCTCATCGAGATGTGGGAGAGGGACTGAGTCCCCTCCCGCTCATTCATCGGTGTCGAAAGAGCCCTTCTCCCTGGCCATGCACAGCTTGGCATCCACGGTGGAGTACATCTCCGCGATGCCTTCTGTGTCGCAGCTGTAAGAGACGGAGTTCTCCCTGCGGATGCCCATCTTGCGGGCCTCCGCGGCCACGTCGATGTTCGCCCCCAGGAAGAGGAAGTCCCACCCGTTCTTCTTTTGGCGGTCGATGAGCCTCTTGATGTTGGAGTATGTGTACTCCGTGCTGGAGTTCTCGTAACCGTCGGTGATGATCACCACCAGTGTGGTCTTCACCTTCTCCTCATCGTCCTCCTGCCTGCGGTTGATGCGGTCCACGGTGGTGCCGACGGCATCCAGGAGGGCAGTGCGGCCTCCGACGGAGTACTGCTTCTCATTTATCTTCTTGATATCTCCGATACCGACCCTGTCGTGGATGAGCTCGAATTGGGTGTTGAAGAGGACGGTGGACACGATGGTTTTCCCCTTTTCTTTCTTCTGTTTGGCGATCATCGAGTTGAATCCGCCGATGGTGTCGGATTCGAGGCCATGCATGGATCCGCTCCTATCGATGATGAAGACGAGTTCCGTGATATCGTGATTGTTGGTCATGGATGATGACAGCAATCATGGGATTATCAATGTACAGAAGTCGGGAATGTTACCAATGTCACTCGAGGCCGATCCTGAAGCGGTAGGTCCTTCCGCCGCGTTCGATGGCGACGACGTTCTCCTCCGGTTCGCAGATATCCCGTAACACGGGCGGTGCACAGGAGCAGCAGATCGACGGGGCCTCGACGGTGGCCTCGCCGTACACGGAGAGATAGGCCATGCCCTGTTCGGTGAGACCTATCCTGCGGCCTTCGAGCTTCTCCAGCCATCCGTTCTTCAGGGCCGGCTCGATGTAGTGCCTCTTGAGGTAGCGCTCCTCCCTGTCCTCCAGCGAGGTGCGTCCGCGGCCGCTCTTGCGGGAGGGGTCGTACGACCACGCGTCATCGTCCTTCAGCAGCTCGATCATGGTGCGGAACTTCGGGTACCTGGTCTCGCGCAGGAGCTCCCTGACGATGCTCAAGAAGATGATCATTTCCTCTTCTGGGTCATCGTTCTTCAGACCGGTGACGCGGGCAGGTTCGGACACCCTGACGGAACTGGATATCCTGCCGGCGATGTCTTCCAGTTCCTCCTTCGACAGGTCGGATTCGGTATCGACCCTGAAGGCTATGGCTGGTTCCGGGAGCATGGCCGCGAACATGGCGGCCGCCGAGAACTCCGGCGTTCCGGAGGATATGTTGATGAATATGTCGAGGTCCTCGCCGTAGGTCCCGCTGAGCTCCTTCTTGATCTCGATGATTGAAGCGAGAATGCCCTCGTAGTCGCGGGTGTCAATGGGGTGCTCGACGAGCTTCTTGCAGCCGATTTCCTTCTTGCAGTTACCGTAAACCTCTCTCTCCAGCGCCGAGACGTTGTCGCCGCGGTCGCTGACGAAAACATGGACGAGGTCGGGTCCGTAATGCTCCACGGGGGCGAGATAGAGGTCTTTCACCGCCGAAGCGCAGAATATCATCACGGATTCTCTTCTGCCTGAGGACATAGCACCACGATATCGGGTCGGTCGGATATTAGGACTTCTATGTTATGCGTGCAGAATCGATGAGGCATGAATGGATGGAGAAGTTGCACCTGCCGGTTGTCCGGCAGGGGTCGGGTTTGCGATCACGGATGTTGGTTCGCGACTCAGTTTTTCTTCGTCTGCTTACCGGTCTCGGTCGCGTTCTGGTGGGCGGCTTTGGCCAATGAGGCAGCATGGCGTTCCTTCGCATGCTTTCCCATGTTTGACCACATGGCGTTCCGTATATATACGCCCTTCCTAACAACGTTAATGGAGTGTAACAGGTCCTTCTCCAAATCTTTTAAAGCAGCAGCCCGATATTCCTGCATGAACGATTCGGCCAAGACGGCCCTGTGCATCGCGGGGACGATGGTGCTGATCTTTGCGGATGTGCTTCTCCTCACCTATACGAACATGTCCATCACCGTGTTCTGGGTCATCATCGTTTTGGCCATTGCCCTGTCGTTCCTTCCGCTCATTTTCGTCAGGGGTTTTACGGCCGAGCTCAATCTGCTGTCGCTGAAGGTCAAGGCCCCGTTCGTGGACCTCGACATCGTATACTCCGATATCCAGAGCTTGGAGCTGAGGATGAAGTTCAGCCCCGGCATCAGGGTCTGGGGATACGGGGCCATCCACAAGGGTGCGGGTCAGTTCGACAACAAGGAGTTCGGCACCTACACCTTCTCCGGGGACACCAGGATACCCGCATTCATCGTCGTCAGGTATTCCGGCAACAGGGTCCTCGTGTTCAACGCCGTGGACGAGGGGCATACCCGTTCGCTCTACGATTCGTTGAAGTCCGCCACCGGGAAGTCCGGATCGGAGATGTTCGAGGGACCCGTGCAGCCCAAGTCCCGCCGCAAACTGGTCGTTGCCGTGGCGGCCGTCGGGGTCATCGCGGCGGTGGTCATCCTCATCTTCGCCCTTACCGGGATGGGCCACGTGAACGCCGCCCTCGAGACCGACCACCTCCACGTGGACGCGATCATGGTGAATGAGAACATCGCTTACACTGACATCGACAATGCCGAGCTCCGCGAGAACTTGGATTACGGCTCCCGCATAGGAGGTTTCGGGGGTTCGGAGTACCTCAGCGGCAAGTTCAGGAACGCCGAGTTCGGCACCTATCGTTTGGCGGTCCACAAGGACGTCTCCGAATGCATAGTGGTTCATCATCACGGCGGTGTGCTGGTGTTCAACCTGGGCAGCAACGCCGCGACGGAAGCCTTCCTGACGGACCTGCAGTCCCGCCTCTGAACCCCTCCTTTCCGTATCCCTACGGGGTGTCCGTGCCCGTGCCGTATGCGCCCAAATTATTCATAAATGAATAAAAAATGGATTAAATTATTAATTAGTAAATATGGTTTTATATACTATTCCGTCTTCGTTTTACTGTTAATCCCTGTTTACAGGGTGTCCGCCTGGGTTGGTACATTGTCTAAGTCCTACGAAGAGATCAATGAGAAGATAAGGTCCAAGAAAGCCGTCGTTTACACCGCCGAAGAGATCATGGAGGTCGTGAAGAAGAAGGGCATCGAGAAGGCCGCCGAAGAGGTCGACGTGGTCACCACCGGTACCTTCGGTGCCATGTGCTCCTCCGGTGCATTCCTCAACTTCGGTCACGCCACCCCTCCCATCAGGATGACCGACATCCGCCTCAACGACGTCCCGGTGGACGGCGGTCTCGCGGCCGTGGACACCTACGTCGGTGCCACCGCCCTGACCGAGAAGCCCTCCAAAGGATACGGCGGAGCCCATGTCATCGAGGACCTCGTCGCAGGCAAATCCGTGCACCTCCACGCCTGGGGCCCCGGAACCGACTGCTACGTCAGGAAGGACATCGACACCAACATCACCCTCGAGGACATCAACGAGGCCTACCT
>CADAGG010000068.1 GCA_902787415.1 methanogenic archaeon | reverse complement strand
GCCGCCAGTCCCTTGGCGGAAGTTATGATGTCTGGCACTATGTCGTAGTGATCCATACACCACCATTTTCCGGTACGTCCCATACCGGTCTGCACCTCGTCCACGATCATGAGGGTGCCGTTGTCGGTACACAGGTCGCGGACACCGTGCAGGAACTCGGGGGTGGCGCAGATGACGCCTCCCTCTCCCTGGATTCCCTCGATCATGAGGGCGGCGGTGTCGCGGTCCATCATGTTCTTGACGGACTCGAGGTCATTGTAGGTGTAGTAGCGGTAGGCATCGCTGATGAGGGGCTCGAAGCTCGCCTGGTACTTGGTCTGACCGGTGGCGCCGAGGGAGGCGGAGGTACGTCCGTGGAAGCCGTTGAGGGCCGCCATGACCTTTCCGCGCTTGGTGTAGCGGACGGCGGTCTTGAGGGCCGCCTCGTTGGCCTCCGCGCCGCTGTTGACGAACAGGGAGCGGGTGATGCTGTCGGGGGTGATGGTGTTCATGCGCTGCGCGAGCATGACCTGCTCCTCGATGTAGTACAGGTTGGACACGTGCACCAGGTGGGAGACCTGGTCGCGCATGGCCTTGACCCACTCGGGGTGGGAGTGGCCGAGGGAGTTGACCGCGATGCCTGCGGCGCAGTCGAGATACTCGCGTCCGCGGGTGTCGTAGAGGTAGCAGCCCTCTCCGCGTTCGAACGCGATGTCCATGCGTCCGTAGTTCTGGAAGAGATATTTGGAACCGAGTTCCTTCACTGTCTGGAAATCCATGTTATTCACTCTTTTACGATGAGAGTGCCCTTGGGGGCACCGTTGATGATTATGTCTGTGATTATGTTCTCGGGGTCGCGGCCGTTCACCATGCGGACGGTCCGGGCCCCTGCGTTCACTGCCTTGCGGCAGGCTTCCACCTTGGGGACCATGCCGCCCGACACCGTTCCGTCGGCGATCAGGGCGTCCAGGTCCGCGAAGGTTACCTTGTCTATCTTGGAGGAGGGGTCGTGCACGTCGCGGAGGATGCCGGGGACGTCGGTGATGGCGATCATCTCCCTGCACTTGATTCCGGCCGCGATCCCTGCCGCCATGGTGTCCGCGTTGACGTTGAGGTGCTGCACCTTGTCGTCCACGGCCATGCCTCCGATGGGGTACACCACGGGGACGATCCTCTCGTCCACCAGGTCGAAGATGGTCTGCTCATCGACGGAGACGACCTCGCCCACGAGGCCCAGGTCGACGGTGACCTCCTTGCCGTCCTCGAGGGCGGTGTAGGGCTTCTTGCGCTCGCACTCGGTGCAGAAGTAGCCGGGCAGTCCGATGGCCCTGACCCCTGCCTCCTCGAGAGCGGCGACGACCTCGCCGTTGATCTGCCTGAGGACCTTCTCGGCCACCTCGAGGCCCGCCTCGTCGGTGACCCTGACGCCGGCGACCTTGCGGGGCTGCATGCCGAGCCTCTCCATCTCGGCCGAGATGGCGGGGCCTCCGCCGTGCACCATGACGATGGCGATGCCCTTCTCCACGAGGTCAGCGACCTCATGTGCCAGACGTCTCAGTCCGTCGGCTCCGTCGAGCGCGTTCCCGCCGAACTTGAGGAGATATATGTCGCGCATCCTACCACTCAGGTCGCGTACTCCGCGTTGATGCGGACATAGTCGTAGGTCAGGTCGCAGCCCCATCCGGTGGCGGACGCGTTGCCCACTCCGAGGTCGAGCTGGAGGATGACCTCCTTGTTGTCCATGGTCATGCGGACCGCCTCGACGGAGGTCTCGTCCTGGAAGACGGGTGCCCCGGAGTCGAGGATGTCCACCATCATGTCCCCTCCCTTGATGGTGAGGTGGACGTCGTTGAGGCTGAACTTGGCGCCGCTGTTGCCGACCGCCATCATGACACGTCCGTAGTTGGGGTCGGATCCGAAGATGGCCGACTTCACGAGCGGGGAGTTGATGATGGTCTTGATGACCTTCTTGGCGTCCTCCTTGGACTCCGCTCCCTTGACCTCCACGGTGATGAGCTTGGTGGCTCCCTCCCCGTCCATGGCGATGGTGCGGGCGATCTTGGTGGTCAGGATGCGCATGGCATCGAGGAAGTTGGGGTCCTCGTCGGCGGGCTTACCCCCGGCGAGTCCGTTGGCCATCATGATGCAGGTGTCGTTGGTGGACTGGTCGCCGTCCACGGAGACCATGTTCATGGAGTCGTCGAGGATCTCCTGGAAGTGCTTGTAGAACGCGGGGGTGAGCACCGCGTCGGTGGTGATCAGCGAGAGGGTGGTACCGTGGAGGGCCTTCATGTGGGGGGAGATCATTCCGCTTCCCTTGGAGATCATGGAGACGTTGACCAGGGTTCCGTCCTCGAGGCGGACGCGCACCGCGCACTCCTTCTTGATGGTGTCGGTGGTCATGATGGCCTCGCAGATCAGGTTGTCCGCATCGCGGCCGACGTTCAGGGCCTTGACGGCCTTGCTGATACCGAAGGTGATCTTGGGCATGTCCATGAAGCGTCCGATGAGCCCGGTGGACATGACTCCGACCTGCGAGGGCTCGACGTTGAGCTCGGCGGCGACCAGCCTCTGCATGGTCTGGGCGTCCTCGTATCCCCTGCGCCCGGTGAGGGCGTTGGCGTTCCCGCTGTTGATGATGACGGCGGAGAGCTTCTCCGAGGCGTCGTTCATCATCAGCTGCACAGGTGCGGCCTTCACGTTGTTGGAGGTGAAGGCGCAGAAGGCGGTGGCGGGGACCTGCGAGTAAAGCATTCCCATGTCCAGCGAGCGGTATTTGACTCCGGAGTGCACTCCGGCCGCTTTGAATCCCTGAGGAGTGGTTATTCCTCCTTCGATTATCTCTACCATTGTTCTCACACTCCCAAGCCGGGGAAGTCGAGGCCGGCGGCCTCGTCGAGCCCGAGCATCAGGTTCATGTTCTGCACGGCCTGTCCCGCGGCGCCCTTGGTCAGGTTGTCAAGGACCCCGAAGGAGACCGCGCGGTCCCCGTAGACCTTCGATCCGACCTGCGCGTGGTTCGATCCGACCACGGCGCGGATGGAGGGTTCCGGGACATAGTCCACGAAGCGTTCCGCTCCGTACTGTTTCTCGTAAATCTCGTCGACCTGCTCCTGCGTGGCGCTCTCCTTCAGGCGGAAGTAGCATGAGGAGATGATTCCGCGCACGATGGGGATGAGGTGGGGCACGAACATCACGTCGGTGTGTCCGCCGGCGAACATGTCGACCACCATGTCGATCTCCGGCTGGTGGCGGTGGGTCGCGATGCTGTAGGGCGTCACCGTCTCGCCGCAGGTGGGGTGGTGCAGGCGCTCGGAGGGCTTCATGCCCGCTCCGGAGGTGCCGCTCTTGCCGTCCACGAACACGTCGGGGTACACCAGCCCGGACTTCATCAGAGGTGCGATGGCCAGGATGGCGGAGGTCGCGTAGCAGCCGGGGTTGGCCACCAGGTCGGCTCCCTTGATCTTGTCGCGGAAGAGCTCGGGGAGTCCGAACACGGCATCCTTGAGGTGCTCGGTGTCGGTGTGCTCCTTGCCGTACCACTTGGCGTACTCGGCGGGGTCCTTCAGGCGGTAGTCTCCGCTGAGGTCGACGCATTTGATCCCCTGCTCCATGAGGGCCGGCACCTCGTCCATGGCCACTCCGCGGGGGGTGGCGACCATGACGAAGTCGAGGTCCTTGGTGTCGGAGATCTTCTCGGTGAACTCGATGTCGGTGTATCCCTTGAGGAAGGTGTTGACCTTGGAGACCTTCACTCCCGCATTGGAACGGGACGTGAGTGCCGCAAGCTCCACGTCGGGATGCCTGACCAGCAGGCGGGAGAGTTCGCTGCCTGTATAGCCTGTTCCTCCTATGATGCCTACTCTGTAAGTCACTTCGATTACCTCTTTTATTGTAATGGAAGCTGACTTACACCAGGGATAAAAGGGTATTGTCTGATTTCAGACATGTTCTGTCGGAATAGTTACAACACCAACTAGAATGACCGTCTGGGAACGGTTGAACCGCTGACGGACATGGGTCCGCCGGGGGTCTGCGCCCCCGGCAGGGGAAGTGGTTTTCGGGATCAGAACCTGAACCTGGCCAGTGCCACGATTCCGACGACGACCGCCGCCATGACTCCTCCGAAGATGTAGAGGATGTTCATGTCGACCTTCTCGAAGTTGGGCTGCACGTCGACGTTTCCGACGACGGTTCCTCCGCCGTAGTTCCATCCGGAGAAGGTGTTTCCGTCCTTGGTCAGGGTTACCTTGCTCCAGGCATCCATAACGTCCTTCATCGAGGATCCGTACTCGACAGAGGTGGAGTAGATTCCGGGGGTGGTCTCGTACCATCCGGCGGGCACCTCGCTGACCGTCACGCCGGTCAGGTCGATGCTGACGGTGCACAGTCCCTCGACCCAGGAGGCGTAGAAGATCACGGTGTTGGTGACGTCGGCCCTGCTGGCGAGACCCTCGGTGAACTCGGAGACGGTGGTGACCGAGCCGGTGGTCTCGAGGGACCATCCGATGATGCTCTTGTTACCGTTGGTTCCCTCGAGCACATGGTAGTCCTTCAGGGTGATGCTGTCTCCGACGCGGTACAGCTGGGAGTCGGTGGGTGCGGTTCCGGTTCCTCCGTTGGCGGAGTAGGCGATCCTGTAGGAGATGGGGGTCCAGATGGCGTCGATGGTGACGTTTCCGTTGGGGGTGCTGGTCAGGTCCCTGAAGTAGGTTCCCTTCACGGCGGTGGATCCCAGCTTGTACCAGGAGGCTCCGTCGTTGCTCCAGTATGCGGTGGAGTCCGCACCGACGATGTTCCATCCGCCGAAGGTGAATCCGGTCCTGGTGGTGGTCGGGATGGTGAACGCGGAGGTGAAGGTGGTGTCGAGGACAGCATATGTCTGATCCTCGGAGTACCTGTACTGCACGGTGTAGGCGTTGGCCTCCCACACGGCGTAGAACACCACGGTGCTCACTCCTCCCTCGACCATGTCGGTGGTGAACTCGGTGTTGGAGGGCAGGGCGTTGACCTTGTCGACGGACCATCCGAGGAAGGTGTATCCGGTCTTGGAGGCGTTGCTCAGGGTGGGCAGGCGGATGATCTGTCCTACCTTGATCTCGGTCATCTCTCCGATGATGGTTCCGGTACCTCCGCAGCGGTCGTAGGAGACGGAGTATGTAGCGTTGTCCCAGACAGCCTCAAAGGTGACGATTCCGCCGTCGGTGGAACAGAGGTCCCTGAAGGTGGTGACGTTCATGGCGCGCTGTCCGTCCCACAGCCTGTAGCTGCCGGAGGACATGTACTGCGCACCCTTGGTGAGGCGTCCGTCCTCGGTGGCGGTGGTGGTCGCCTTCCATCCGACGAAGTCGTAACCGGCCTGGGTGGGGGCGCTGATGATGACGTCCTCTCCGTACATCACGTTGATGGGCGCGTAGGCTCCGGCGACTCCTCCCTTGAGGTTGTAGCTGATCTTGTACTCCTTCTGCGACCATACGGCGTAGAAGGTCACGATTCCGTTCGCGTCGGCGTTCTGTGCGAGCACCGAGTCGAAGAGACCGGAGGTGTTGTTGTACAGGATCGAGGTGGTCAGCGAGTACCTCCATCCGACGAAGGTGTATCCGTCCAAGGGGGTGTCGGGCGAGTTGACGATGTAGACGTTGTTGTCCACGGGCGCATCTCCCTCTCCGCCGTCCAGCATGTACTGCACATGGTACTCGTTGCTGATCCACACGAAGTAGAAGGTGATGGTTCCCTCGTTCTCGTCTCCGTAGCTGGCCATCTCGTCGTCCAGCCTGACGGTGGAGGCGTTGGCGTACTTGGTTCCGTCCTCGCCCACGGACCATCCTCCGAACATCATGAACGCCCTGGAGTAGGTTCCGATATCCCACAGGGAGAAGGTGCTTCCGTACTCGATGTTGTTCACGGGGATGAACTGCTTGGTACCGCTGGCGGGGTCCACGCGGATGGTGTAGGTCTTGGCGGACCACTCGCACTGGAGGGTGATCTTGCCGTCGACGGCGTAGCTCTCGATCATGGCCTTCTCGAGGGTGATGGGCTGCGTGTAGCTGACGGTGGAGGCGGTCTCTCCCTTGATCCAGTGCCATCCGGTGATCTGCTGTCCGATGCGGTAGATGCCGGTCGGGAGCGAGAACTGGTCTCCGACGGAGACGGTCTTGGACTCGGGCGCCACCGCGCCGGTGTAGCCGGCGAGGTCGAAGTTCACGGTGTAGGTGATGGGCTTCCAGATTCCGTAGAATGTGATGGTACACATCTTGGAGTGGGCGTCGATGATCTCGCTGGTCAGCATGATCCTGTTCAGGGCGGGCATGTAGGTGTGGGTGGGGTCGTAGGTCTCGTTCTCGAACGAGTATCCCGCGAACTCGTAACCGACGCAGCTGTAGGTACGCACGGTGACCAGGGTCACGTACTTGTTGGGCTCGTAGGTGGTACCGTTGTTGACGATGGTCTGCGCGTCGTCGTTGATGACGAACTGCACGGAGTACAGGTCCCTCGCCATCATGAAGTA
>CADAGG010000067.1 GCA_902787415.1 methanogenic archaeon | reverse complement strand
GCAGGAAGACGACCCTGCTGAGTCCGTTGGCCTTCAGGTACTGGATGCACTGCGCTGCCACGGCATCGGTCTCGACGACCACGGCCTGCATCTTACCTCTGGCGGCGACTCCGAGGGCGGTCTCGTATCCGGGCTCCACCTTGGCGAGCTCGGCCACGGTTCCGCGGATTCCGGCGATCTCGCCGGTGTTCTTGAGTGCAAGTATACGGGAAACCGCCTCTCCCGCTCCGTTGACAGAGTCGGAGGCACGCTTCTCGGCAGAGAGCTTGTTGTATTCGTTGTTGGCACGCTCGAGGGCGGACCTGAGCTGGGATTCCTTGTCCTCCAGCTGCGCCTCCTCCTGTTTGAGTGCGAGGATACGCTTGGAGATCTCCTCGGTGTTGTCGGGGCCGACCTCGTTCTGGACCTCTTTGAAGTGCTGCTCGGCGTCCTTGATCTCGAACTTCGCGGACTCCAGGGCCTCTTCCGCCTCGGACTTGGTGCCCTCGGCGTGCTCAAGGACGATCCTCGCCGCGGCCTCCGCGGTCTTGGCGTCCTGGTCGACGATGCTGGCGGAGTCGATCTGCTTGTCCAGTTTCACGATCTTGGTCTGGAGCTCGGTGAGCTCTCCTCCGTGCCTGGTGGTCTCGTCGCTGATCTCGGCCTCCTCCTTCTTGGCCTTGTCGAACTCCTCTTTGGCAGCGTCGTGCTGGATCTTGAGGTCGTTCAGGCTCTCGGTGAGGGACCTGTAGAGGTTGCGGTTCTCCTCGATGGACTCCAGGAATCCGGCCTTGAACTCGTTCTGGTTCTTGATGTCGGCCTCGGATGTCTCCTTCCTGTCCTTCTCGGTGGCGAGTCTGATCTTGGTGTTCTCCAGGTCGTCCTTCACCTTGCGGTACTCGGGGCCGGCCTTGGCCTCGATCTCCGCCTCCTTGGCGATGATGGCCTGTTCGTTCTCCGCATGCTGGTTCCTGATGGACTCCTTGTCCTTCCTGAGGACTTCCAGCTCCCCGCGGAGCTTGTCTGTGTACTGGGTGAGGTTCTCGAGGGTGGATACCTCCTTGTCCCTCTGCCTCACGGTGAGCTGTGCCTTGGCGATGTCCAGGGCGTTCTTGGACTCCAGGTAGATCTGGGCCTGCTGCTTGTCCTTCTCGAGGGACTTCAGCTGCCTCTCCTTGTCCTCGCGGAGGACGTCGATGAGGTTGAGGTTGTCGGTGGCCTCCTTCTTCTCGCCCTGCGCCTTCGCGATGTCGGCGTCGAAGCTGGCGATTCCGGAGATTCCGTCGATGATGCGCCTCCTCTCGAGGTTGCCCATCTGGACGATGTGGGTGACGTCACCCTGCTGGACCAGGTTGTAACCGTCCGCGCTGATCCTCGCCTTGGTCAGAAGGGAGTCGAACTCTCCCAGAGTGGACTTCTGACCGTTGATGTAGAAGTATGAGGTATAGTCCTCTCCGTTGTCGGAGAGCTTGACGTAACGTGTGAGTGTGACCGTGTCGTCGTTCCAGGGAAGTATGCGGTCGCTGTTGTCGAAGACGAGGGAGACGGTCATGGACTTGGCCCTCGCCTTGGAGGCGCCTCCGCTGAAAATGAGGTCCGTGATCCTCCCTGCCCTGACGGCCTTCGGACTCTTGGGCCCGAGGACGAACATGATGGCATCGCCAATGTTCGACTTGCCGGAACCGTTCGGTCCCGTGATTGCCATGTATCCCTCCATGAGAGGGATCGTTACTTTCCCACCAAATGATTTGAAATTCTCTAGCTCGATCTGTCTTAGATACATCCCGATTTCCCCTTCGAGACAGATTCCGGCGTAACCCGTATTGCATCCCATTTCCGTTCATGCACCGAGCGAACCTGGGTTGGAGGTTCGTCGTACGCGCACGAACAGCGCTTGTTTATATGCGTGGATTATATATAAAAAGTGCCCCCGAAAACGGCCGTGCTCGCTTATTTCCGCTGTCTGGCACATGCACAGACAATCAATCCTACCCGTCCGATGGGGACGGCCGGATCCGCCGGTCCGACGGGTGTCTCACTCGCCTTCGGGACCGTCACCGCGGCGGATCTTGACGATGTCGAAGACCACCGAGACCATGACGATCACGATGACTACCATAAGAGCCAGCAGGATGGTTTTGGTCTGTGCGAAGTGGACGATGCTTCCCAGGGTAGGCGATACCCCCACCACCTTTCCGGTCACGTCCTGCACGGGGATGGTCTCGCAGTGGGTGTTGGAGGCATCGGGGACGCCTTCCGTACGGTACGTGTCTCCCAGCGTCTTGAACTGCGTCGGATTGCCGCTGCTGTCAGTCATTATGTCGACCACACGGTGCACCGTGAGACGCCCGTTGTAGTTGAATGATATGACGTCGCCGATCTTGATGGTACCCAGCTCGTTCTGGTTGAGCTTCTCGATCATGACCATGCTGTTCACGGGCAGCGCTCCGATCTCGACATCGGGAGGGGTGTTCTGGGCCATGGAACCGGTCACGATGATACGTGTCTCGCGGTCGCTGAAATCGAACGATTTGCCGTTGAAGTTGTACAGGAACACCGCGGTCGAGGCGATGATGATGACCACCGCCGCGATGACTATGAGGCGTTTCTTGGTAAGCGCGGACTTCAGCTCCATGATATCCCGTTGGTGTACCTATGCTCACCTAGCATTTAAGGCGGACGCAGACAGAGTACGGACAATCTCCTCCGGAACTATCTCCGCGACGGATTCCTTGACGAAAGTGGGCTCGATTCCGGATGCCTCCAGGAGGGCCCTGTCGGTCTCCCCCGACAGCACCAATGCCCGCATCCACGGCCATCCTGATGTCCGTGGAGAGCCTGTCCCCCACCATCACTACGCTGTCGGCGGGCACCCCCATCTCGAGGGCGGCCATGTCGAGCATCAGACGGTTGGGCTTGCCGACGACGGTGGCCTCCTTCTTCGTCAGGCTCTCGAAGAGCCTTATGAACGGCCCGATGTCCACGTCGTATCCGTCCTCGGTGGGACAGACGTCGTCGGGGTGGGTGGCGATGAGCTCCGCGCCCTTCTGGATATAGTGATAGGCGTCGTTGAGGCCGTCGTAGGCGATGGTGGTGTCGAAGGTCAGCAGGACGATGTCGGGGACCTCGCCCTCCTTCGGCGCGGGTATCCCCGCGGAACGGATCTCCTCGGTCACGTCGGGGGTGGCGAGAACGTAGACCGACTTCCCGGGACGGTTCTCCGCGATGAAACGGATGGTGGCGATGGTCGAGGTGAGCACATGCTCCTCGGTGATCTCGAATCCCATGCGCTTGAGACGGTCGGCGTAGAACCTCTTGGGATGCGAGGAGTTGTTGGTGATGAATCTGAACGGTATGCCCTCGGCATTCAGGCGCGAGATGAACTCCCTGGCGCCGGGGATGGGTCTCTCGCCGTGGTACACGGTGCCGTCCATGTCCAGCGCGAAGCCAATCATAGGCCGAACTCCTCCTTGACCATGGCCAGGGTCCTCCTGAGCTCCTCGCGGGCGGCCTTGCGGTAGACACATGCCATGGGGTGGTAGGTGGGGATGAAGAGGATCCTCTCCCCGTTTATCTCGATGTACTGCCTGGTGTTGACCACGGGGCCCATGGGGCCCTCGTATCCCATCAGGTCGCGGATGGCGGACTTCCCCAGGCCGATGATGGCCTTGCGTCCGGACAGCTCGCTATCCAGGTACTTCCTGCAGGCGGCCATCTCGGACTGCTCCGGGTCGCGGTTGTTGGGCGGGCGGCACTTGACGGTATTGGTGATCATGACCCTGGAACGCTCCAGGCCCACGTCCTCCATGGCCTGGTTGAGTATCTGTCCCGCACGGCCCACGAAGGGGGCGCCCTGCTGGTCCTCGTTCTCGCCCGGGGCCTCCCCCACCAGCACGACCGGGGAATCCAGGTCGCCGGAGGGCAGGACCAGGTTGGTGCGTCCCTCGCAGAGGGCGCACAGCCTGCAGTCCTTGTCGGGACTGATCATTGCGCATCCTTCAGGAGTTCGGAGCCCTTGACCAGGGCGTTGAGCTCCACACCGATGCCGGCGAGGTTCTCCCTGCCTCCGCCCTCGCGGTCGATGACGGAGAAGATCCTGGTGACGTTGGCTCCCTCGCCGCGGAGGGCCTCGATGGCCTTCATGCTGGAACCGGCGGTGGTGATGACGTCCTCCACGACGAGGACCTCGTCCCCGGCCTCGAGGTCTCCTTCGACGAGCCTGCCGGTACCGTGGTCCTTCCTCTCCTTGCGGACCATCAGGAGGGGGATGCCGGTCTCCAGGGACAGGGCGGTGGCCAGGGGGATGGATCCGAGGACCACGCCTGCGACCCTCGCGGGCTTCATGCCCTTCTCCTTCATCATGGCCGCCATGGACTTGGCGATGAGCGCCAGGACCGCGGGCTTGGTGCTGGCCTTCTTGATGTCTATGTAGTAGTTGCTCTTGGCTCCGGAGGCGAGGGTGAACTCCCCGAACTGAAGCGCTCCGCAGTCTTCCAATGCTTTCTTCAAATCGCTCATGTAATCACCAGGGCTCCTTCTTGAGCCCCATCTTGTATCCTATGATGTTGACGCTGCGGTGGATTCCGAACATCACCAGCAGCAGGAATATGAGTGCACAGATGTGCCATCCCTCGATGTAGGTCGCATAGACCCAGCCGGGGAAGAAGATGGACGTCACCAGGAACGCGCCGATGACGAAATCATACTGGTCGAGGATGGGTGCCTTGGCCCCGCGCTCGAGTCCGAGACGCCTCTTGATGAAGGCCGCCATCAGGTCTCCCAGGATGGCACCGAAGGACAGACAGGCGAGGATCCCGACGTTGCCCCAGAATCCGCCGTAGCCCCAGTAGTCGGGGGAGCCGAAGAGTGCGGAGATCCCGATGAGGATCAGACCGAGGAAGATTCCGGAGAAACCTCCCCCGAAGAGTCCCGCCCAGGACTTGCCGTCGCCGAATATCCTCTTTCCGCGCCATGACTTTCCGAAATCGATCTTGGTCTTGCCCATCTTCCCGAACACCACGGCCGCCGAGTTGGGCAGCATGGCGGGAAGGAACAGCCAGAATCCGTTGAGGATGATGACGATGACGCCCCAGATATCCATACTACTGGAATGCCCCCTGTTCCTATAATTATATCGCCCGAGCCTTTTAATCGGAACACCGCCATAGCGGGGATATGCTCGTATTGGACAGTTCCGCGCTGTTCTCCATGGAACAGCTGCCGGAGGAGGAATCCGTATGCCCGCCCGGAGTCATAGCGGAGCTGACCAAGTACAAGGACCGCCGTCTGGACCTCTGGGGCGACCTTCTCAGGGTGTCCGACTGCACCGAGGCTTCCATCAAGAAGGTGGAGGAGGCTGCCAGGAAGAGCGGCGACCTCGGAAGGCTGTCCCCCGTGGACATCACCGTGCTCGCGCTGGCACTTGACGTGAACGGCACCGTCATGACCGACGATTACTCCATCCAGAACACCGCCCGCATCATGGGCATACCCTACAGAGCGGTGGGCCAGGCCGGCATCAGGAAGGTGGAGAAATGGAACTACCAGTGCATCGGCTGCGGCAAATGGTACAAGGAGAAGATGCCTGACTGTCCCGTGTGCGGCTCCGCCATGCGTGCGCACCGCAAGCGCTGATCACGGGAACAGACGCTTGCACCTGATGAGTTTTCCCATACGGCGCTTTCCGAGCAGTTTCATGCAGAGGGCGGTGCTCCTCTCGCTCCTGAAGGCGAAGGTGTCGGCCAGCTTCTTGTTGCCGGCTGCGATCTTCAGGGGTTTGTAGAGGACGTTGCGCCAGGCCTGCTCGTATTCGGCCAGGGAACGGTTGTTGAGAACATTGTCTGCGGCGACCTCTCCTGCCATGCGGCCGGTGATCATCGCCTGGGGGATGCCCCCTCCGTTGACGGACATGACGACCCCCGCGGCATCCCCGACCACCATACCCACGTCGGCATAGGTCTTGGATACGGGGCCCTCGCTGGGCACGTACTTGCCGTGGATGGGGGTGAGGACCTTGATGTCGTGGGCCTTCACGAACTTGTCGAAGTATCCGCGCAGGGAACCGTCGGAGAACTTGGGGGAGAAACCCACTCCCACGTTGGCGGTGCCTGCCTTGGGCATGATCCAGGCGTAGGCTCCGGGCGCGATGCCGCCGAAGAACATCTGGATGTAGGGGTCGTAATCGCCCTCCGCCTGGGCGGAGACGGCGGGATAGGGATTCTGGTTGGCGGGAAGTCCCAGACTCTGCGCCACGCGGGATCCGGGGCCGTCGGCGCCGATGATGGTCCTGAACTCGATCTCGCCCTCGGAGGTCTTGGCGATGTTGCCCTCCCTCTCGAAGAAGCGGCAGGATTTGATTAGGTCGGCACCGGATTTGACCGCCTGGTCCGCGAGGTACTGGTCGAAACGGTCCCTGTCGGTGGTGTAGCCGGTGAACGGGAACTCCCAGACGCGGTCCTTGGGGTCGATGAGCCTGATGCCCTCGACGTTGCGCACGGCGAGGTCGGAGGGCAGGTCGAAGAGCTCCTCGGCACCGGTCAGGTTGGGGAACATGTCGGTGATCTCCTCGATGGAGGGGACCAGCTCTCCGCAGCGTACGGGGACCCCGATGTTGGAACGGGCCTCGATCATGGTAACTTTGACACCTTTCTCGGCTGCATAGCGTGCTGCGAGGCTTCCCGCAGGACCTGCACCGACAACAAGGATATCGGTCTTGAGTCTCTCTGTCACTGGAATCACCTGTCACGGGAAACGATGAACTTGGCGAAATCGACAAGGGCCTGCTTGTACTCGGAGTCAGGGATGGCATCCAGCTCGGCGATGGCCTTGTCTGCATAATAATTGGCGAGGGTGTAGCAGCGCTCCACTGCGTCGGTCCTCTTGATGAGGGTGATCGCCTCGCCGGCCATGTTGTAGTCGCTGCGGTCATCCTCGAAGATGTCCATGATGCGGATTCCCACTTTGGGGTCGCGCATACCGTAGATGATAGGAAGGGTGGGTTTACCCTCGACGAGGTCGTTTCCGACCATCTTTCCGGTGTTGCTCTGGTCACCGATGACGTCAAGGAGGTCGTCGATGATCTGGAAGGACATTCCGATGTTGTATGCGAAGTTCCCGAGGGCGTGGATCCTGTCGAAATCCTCGGGAGCTGCGAGATAGGCACCGCACTTAGCGGCGCACTCGAGAAGACGTGCGGTCTTCCCGGAGATGATCTTGAGGTATTCCGCCTCATCGACCCTGACGTTGTGCTCCATCTTCTTCTGGTCGAACTCGCCGGAACCCATGGCCGCGGCTGCATCGATGACGAAGTTGACGACCTCCTGGGAGGTGGCACCCATCAGCTGGAATCCGAGGGCGAACATGAAATCCCCGGCCACGATGGACCTTCCGAGGGAGTACTCCTTGTAAAGGGCCTTGGCGCCGCGCCTGATCTCTCCGGCATCGTTGATGTCATCGTGGATGAGGGTAGCGTTGTGGATGATCTCGATGGCGGCTCCGATGTCCACAGCCTTGGAGACGTTCTCCCCTCCGAGTGCGTGGAAGGCGAGCAGGCACAATGCGGGCCTGACCCTCTTCCCATGGTTGGACAGCACATACTGGCACATCTCTTTGAGCAGAGGATTCTCCGCCCTGTCGGTGATGGTCTCCATCACCTTGTCGACATCCTGTAATTCGGATGCGATACAATTGTACCAATCTTCGGCCATCTGTTGATGAATGGCCAGACCCTATAAAATAGTTGGTAGATTTTTGCATAGTTATAAGGGGAAATGGTTTGGGGGAATGCCTCAGGCGGGCTCCCATTTGCAGCGCACGGGGGATACGATGGCATTCTCGGCCTTGAGCTCCTTGAACGCCTTGTCGATCTCCTTCCTGTCGATGCCGGTGATCTTCTCCACCTCGCCTGCGCTGAGAGGCTTGCCTGCCTCCTTCATCGCTTTCAAAACTTCGTCCTTTACGGCTATGTTATCACCGTGGAGTAATGGACGAATACGGTAATAAGGAAATCGGATAAATCTGCTGAAAATGCCTTGCGGCCCCTCCCTCCCCCCGGTCCCGGAAGGCGGAAAAACGAAGATGAGTTCTCATACGTAACCTGTTTGACTGCTAGACCACATCCAGCGGCAAAGATGTTAGTGAGCCAGGACTGAATACCTCGGCGAACCTCGGTACTTACATCCGGCTTCTATCAAACCCGTCATATACGGATATCTTAAGATGTCTCTTTTTCAAGGTGGCTTCGAGCTTAGATGCGTTCAGCTCTTATCCACTGGTGCGTGGCTACTCAGCCTGCCCGGTCGGACAACTGATAAACTAGAGGCACCGAATCCCTGTTCCTCTCGTACTAAAGGATCCTTCTCGTCAGACATTAACAATTCCATCAAAAAGCAACAAAACTGTCTCGCGACGTTTTAAACCCAGCTCACGATCCCTTTTAATGGGCGAACAACCCCACCCTTGGCAGCTGCTGCACCA
>CADAGG010000066.1 GCA_902787415.1 methanogenic archaeon | reverse complement strand
TTCTGTTTCTAAATAGAGATAATAATACCAATATGTATCGTGTCATTAAATCATACAAATAAGGTAGTTAAATAGCATCAAGTAACACGATTACGATATGTTTTTATTATTCAATCCGATGTAGCCGCCATGCGCAGGATAGCCATCTACGGTAAGGGAGGAATAGGAAAATCCACCACCTCCTCCAACGTCACCGATGCCCTTGCCGAATCCGGGCTGCGTGTAATGCAGATCGGATGCGACCCCAAAGCGGACTCCACCCGCCTTCTCACCGGTACCGACCGCCCCGTCACCGTCCTAGACGTCATGAGGACCAAGGGCGAGGCCGAACTGGAGGACATCGTCCGCGAAGGACGGAACGGCACGCTGTGCGTCGAATGCGGCGGGCCCCGCCCCGGCACCGGATGTGCGGGACGCGGTATCATCGCGGCCTTCGAGGAGCTCGAGAGGCTGGAGGCCATGGAAGTCTACAAGCCCGACGTGATCGTCTACGACGTCCTCGGCGACGTGGTCTGCGGGGGATTCGCGATGCCCATCCGCAACGGCTACGCCCGCGACGTCTTCGTCGTCACTTCCGGAGAGATGATGAGTCTCTACGCCGCCCACAACATCGCCACCGCGGTGGACGGGTTCAGGGCGGACGGCTATGCCCGCTTCGGCGGACTCATACAGAACTCCCGCAACGTGGAGGGCGAGGACGGGCTCGTCGACCGGGCCGCCCAGGAGATCGGTACCGAGGTCGTGTACCGCGTGCCCCGCAGCCCGGATGTCCAGTCCTGCGAGGACCGCAGGACGACCGTTGTTTCGGGCATGCCCGACTCGCCGCAGGCGGACGAGTACCGCAGATTGGCCAAGGCGCTCCTGGAGAGGTCGGAGGACGTCTCCGGAGGCATGAGCCTGAAGACCCAGGATTATGGATGCGATTGCAATGACTAAAGGAATCATTATTGTTGGATACGGTACCCGTACCGGGAACCTCACCGAGATCATCGAGAAACAGGCCGCCAGGATGAGGGCGCGCGGAATCGGCAACGTCTACACCGCGTACTTCCGCGTCAGCTCCCCCACCATCCAGGAGGCCGTCTCCCGTGCGGTCGCCGACGGATGCAACGACATCCTCGCCATACCTTATTACATCGCAGAGGGACGTCTCACCTTCGAGATGATCCCGGCCAAGCTCGGACTCGACACCGGGAGCTCCCGCGGCACCGCACTCGTCGACGGGAAGGAGGTCCGCATAAGGATGGCCTCCGCCTTCGGAAGCTCACCTGCCCTCACCGACATCCTGATCGACCGCATCGCCGACAACGGCGGCGATATGGACACCGGAATCCTCGTGCTGGGCCACGGATCCCGCGACCTCACCTCCTCCAACGAGGAGATCATGACCCTCAACGCCAAGCGCCTGAGGGCCATCGGATACAGGCACGTCGCCCACTCCTTCAACGAATTCGTGGGGCCCGCCATCGCCGAGGCTCTCAAGGCCCTGGCGGAGGAGGGCGTCTCCCGTATCATCGCCGTCCCCCTGTTCATCGCCAACGGTGTCCATCTGGGGGAGGAGATCCCCGAGCAGCTCGGCATTCCCGCCTATTCGGAGGGAGGGGACATCGAGATCGGCGGGAGGAAGATCCAGCTGGTGTACACCAAGCCCGTCGAGGCAGACCCCCGTCTCACTGACATCATCGTTGCCAAGGCGAGGGAGTTCCTGGGGGAGTGAGTCCCTTGAAGGTACTAGTACTCGACACGGTCCACGGCGCAGCTGCCATCTGCGAGGGTTATCTTGCTAAGGGCTGCGAGGTCACCGCGGTCGACGTCTACCATATCACGCCGGAGGCCGAGCTCGGCCGTCTGGCATCCCTGGGGGTGCGCATCGCCCCCAAGGCACCCGCAGAACACTTCGACATAGTCACCATGCCGTGCCACTGCCCTGACGCGTTCATCGGCGAGGCCACCTACGGACGCAGGATGTTCTATTCGGAATCCGTCCATGACCTCATAACGGATAGGAGGTTCCGCATCGAGGTCACAGGGGTCAAGGGGAAGACCAGCACATGCTACCTGCTGGCACATATCCTCTCGGCCTGCGGGAAGAAGGTCTTCCTGCACACCTCCCGCGGACAGGGGGAGTACAGGGAGGGCAAGCATTTCATATCCGCTCTGAAGAGCATCGCGCCCCCGTCCCTGCTCTGTCTTCCCGAAGGGGACTACGACGTCATGGTGTGCGAGATCTCCCTGGGGGGATCCGGGAAGGCGGACATCTCCTGCATCACCAACCTGGTGGAGGACTACGGTATCGCCAAGAACACCCGCAGGGCACGCGACGGCAAGAAGGATATCTTCTCCGACGGCACCAACATAGTCCTCGCCTCCGAGGAGGACATCTGGAAACCCTACGGGAAGCCCCTGCGTCTGATGAGGCCCCACATCCGTCCCGCCGGAACGGCGGTCCTGGGCACCCCGTATCCGCTCAAGGTAACCTATCTCGGCAGGGAGTACGATGTCTCGCTCCGCGGGGATTACCTGTCGATGCAGTACACCGAGGCCATGGACATGGCCCTGGAGGTCTGCGAGGTGATGGACCTGCCCGCCGGACCGGTCCTGGCGGCACTGGCCGACTTCCGCGGCGTGCCCGGCAGGGGCGAGGTGAAGGTGGAGGACGGGGTCCTGAAGATCCTGGACCGCAACCCAGGCATCTCCCATATGAGCGTGGAGTTCCTGCTGTCCCGCCTCAAACCTCTCGGCGTGCTGAAGAACGCCGTCCTGCTGGTGGACCCCGTCAGCAAGAAGGTCTGCGACAAGATGGACAAGGGACTGATCTCGGATGTGGCCTCGAAGTACGGGGTCTCGATGGAGATCCTTGACCGCGGGGAGATCCGTCCGGAGTACGTCGAGGGAAAAAAGACCGTCATCCACCTGGTCAAAGAGGGTTACCAGTGACCGTGGTGATGCATCCCCGCCCCAACCCCATCGTGGCCGCCATGTACACCCTGCGCGACATGGATGTGGACGTCATCGTGACCCACGGGCCGGCAGGATGCTGTTTCATGGCCTCTCGTCCTCTCGAGAATGCAGGAGTCAGGGTGGTGACCTCCGCCCTTAAGGATAACGATCTCATATTCGGCGGAGCGGACCCCCTAATCCGCACCGCCAACGAGGCAATACAGAGGTTCCACCCCCGCACGATGGCGGTCGTGGGCACATGTGCCAGCACCATTATAGGGGACGACGTGTCCGCGGCCATCGGCAGGGTGGACAAGGGCGACTGCAACCTCTTCAACGTGGACTGCAGCGGATGCATGGCCGACAACACCATGGGTGCCATCCGCGCCCTCAAGGCCGGTGCCAAGGCCGGCGTGATCTCCAGGGAGGAATGCGACCGCCAGACCGCTCTCCTCAAAGCGGCCACCGACCTCGAGAAGAAGAAGGGCATGGCCGGCAGGACTTACCTGTCGCCGACCAAGGGCCCCACCAAGTACGGCGTGGCCAAACGCATCGCCAACGCCCTGCGCGAGGGGAAGAAGGTAGCGTTCGTCATGCTTGCCAAGAAGGAACTCGCCTACCGCTATGCGGACATGTTCCTGGCCGCATCCGAGGCCTGTAAGGAACTGGGTGGAGAGATACGCTGTTTCGCCAACCTCGATGCGGAGAAGGGACTCCCCCGTATCCGCAGATACTGCACAGGCATCCTCGGCGAACTCCGCGAGGCGGGTGTGGAAGCGGAGATAGTCGGCGGACTGGACGAGTACGCAGTCATCGGAGAGGAGATGGCAGCGAAGGTCGACGCTTACAATCCCGACCTCCGTGTATTCCTGGACATCTGCCACGCATATCCCGACCTCCGGAAGGACGACATCCTGATCACCGACCAGCCCCGTGAGCTCGCCAATTATCTCGCCCAGGGGTTCGAGCTTTCCGTGGGGGAGCCATCCTCCCATAACCTGGTCATGGGCGCCGATAGGATAGTGACCCTGGAGACGGCAGAGACCCTGAGGGAGATCGCCAGGGGTGAATGAGTGAAGGGTTTCGTGATCGCCGGCACCGGGAGCGGGGTGGGGAAGACCTCCATCGCCACGGGACTGATGTCCGCCCTGTCCAAGAGATACAAGGTACAGGCGTTCAAGGCGGGCCCCGATTTCATCGACCCGATGTACCACCGTGCCGCCACCGGCCGTCCGTCCAGGAACCTGGATTCGTTCATGATGGACGACGGGCGGATCCGCAACCTGGTGGGTTTCGCATCCAGGGATGCGGACCTGTGCATCGTGGAAGGCGTCCGCGGCCTGTACGAGGGGTTCTCCGGCGACGGGGACCTGGGTTCCACGGCATACCTCGCCAAGACCCTGGGGCTGCCCGTCATCCTGGTGGTGAACGCCGGTTCCCTGACGCGTTCGGCCGCGGCCATCATCAACGGATTCCGCAGCTTCGACCCCGATGTGAAGATCGCGGGAGTCATCCTCAACAAGGTCTCGGGCGGTCAGCATTCGGACAAGCTCGATACCGTTATGAGCACCTACTGCCGGGACGTGAAGCTCCTCGGCAAGATCCGCAAAGACCCGGAGAATACCTTGGAACAGAGGTATCTGGGTCTTACGACACTGAACAGTTACGAGACCTGCAGCATCGAACCTCTCGAGCGCCTCGTGGAGACGGTAGACCTCGACATGCTAGTCGGCATCGCCGAGTCGTTCCCGACGGAACTGCCCAAGGACACCCCCTATGTGGAACGCAGTTCGGGACTGAAGGCCGCCGTCCCCTACGACGACGCCTACTGCTTCCTCTACAGGGAGAACGTCGAATGTCTCCAGGCCTCGGGCGTGGATGTCAGGTTCTTCCGTCCGACCGAGGGGGAACCGCTTCCGGATGCCGACATGGCCTACCTCTGCGGAGGATATCCCGAACTCTATGCCGAGAGGATCTCCGCCAACCGGGATTTCCTGGAGGGTATGAAGCAGATGTCCGACGAGGGCAGACCGATCCTCGGGGAATGCGGAGGTATGATGACCCTCTGTTCGGAGATGAAGGTGAAATCGGGAGACGTCTATCAGATGGCGGGATGTTTCGATGCCACCGCCGACATGGTGGGGAAGAGGCACGGACCGACCTACGTCATCGCCGAGGCCACGGATTCCAACCCCCTGTTCAAAGGGGCCGTGAAGGGACACGAGTACCATTATTCCGAGGTGGTCCCGCACGATGCCGAGTACTGTTTCAGACTCAGCCGCGGACAGGGTATCAGCGGGGGCATGGACGGTATGCTGGCGAAGCGCACCGTCGGGACCTACCTGCACCAGCACGCACTGTCCCACGAGGATTGGGCGAAGGGGTTCGTCGAATCCTGCCGCTGATCCCCCGCCGGAGCTCACTCCTGATTCTTTCTGCACACCAGTACGGGACAGTAGGCCAGTCTAACGACCTTCTCGGCCACGGACCCGATGACCGCCCTCTTGGCATTGGTCCTTCCGAGGGAACCGCATACGCAGAGGTCGTGGCCCGCCGACTCCTCGGCGATCTTGTCGGCCGGATGGCCCTGCAGGATCTTGGTGACGACCTCGATGCCGGCCGCGGCACCCATCTCCCTGGCCCTGGCGAACGCATCGGCCGAAACCTCCCTGGCGGCATCCGCAATGTTCTCGGAGGTGTCCAGGGCACCGGCGAGACCGCTGAGGTTGTCGGGGTCGATGACGTACAGCACGGTCAGGGCGGCGCCGTTCTTCTTGGCGATGTTTACCGCGTTCTTCACGGCGAACTCGCTGTTCTCGCTCCCGTCGGTGGCGACCAGCACGCTCCTGTACATGGATGGGGAGTCGG
>CADAGG010000065.1 GCA_902787415.1 methanogenic archaeon | reverse complement strand
CTGGCCTTCGTCGGGCTGCTGGAGACCTCCCTCACCATGCAGGTGGTGGACAATATCACGCAGACTCCCTCGAACCCGAAGAGAGAGTGCTGCGCCCAGGGTGTCGGAAACATGGTCTGCGGGGGCATGGGTGCCATGCCCGGCTGCGCCATGATAGGCCAGGCGGTCGCCTGCGTGAAGTCCGGCGGCCGCGGAAGGCTCTCCACCCTGGTCGCGGCGCTCATCCTGGCCCTGCTGCTGGCCTTCGGTTCCGACGTCCTCGGCATCATCCCCCTGGCGGCGCTGATCGCCGTCATGCTGTTCGTCTGCTACAGCACCTTCGACTGGGACAACCTCAGGGAGATGGTCAGGGGCCGCGACCGCAACTCCCTCTGCGCCACGGCCATGACGATAATCACCCTGGCCACGGTTATCGTCACCCACAACCTGGCCTACGGGGCCGTCGCGGGACTGCTGCTGGCACTGTTGTTCTGGCTGGCGTTCGGCAAAGACCGCACCTTCGAGATACGCTAACGCTGGGCATTTATCCGAGTTAGTGCATTAACGACTATGCAGAACGTCGTAACCGACGAGAAGATCGACAGATACCTCTCCATCACCAAGAAGGCCCTCGACAAACTGAAGATCGCGGCACCGGAACGTTCCTTCAACAGGAGGCTGGCGGACAGCTTCCTCGAGATGGCCAACGCCTACTACAGCGATGCCAAGCACTTCAGGGAGACCGGCGACCTGGTCACCGCCTTCGCCGCGGTGAACTACGCACACGGATGGCTGGACTGCGGCGCCAGGATAGGCCTCTTCGAAGTGGACGGCGACGACCAGCTGTTCACGCTTTTCGAGTGATCTCGGCGGGCCGTGGAATCGCAGACGTAGATGCCCGCATCGTCCCCCAGGAGGTCCCTTATCACGTCCGTGGGGGCATCGGTGAAGATGCTGTTCCCCAGCATGCACATGGCGGCGGGATATCCCGCGTCGTGAAGTTCCTTCAGGGCGGCCGACACCTCGGGGCTCTCGACCCCGCTGGCGGCAGAGAATCTGTTGGAAATCGAATAGAGTGAGAACTCGCTCGGGTCCCTGAGGTACTCCGATAGGGCGGCCCTCCCCGCTTCGGCGATGCGTCCCCTCGCGGCAGGGTCGCTGAGGGTGTCGCCGGTGTGCATCTTGGGCCCCAGGACCACCAGGCTGAGAGCGGGGAACATGACGTCGGTGGCGATGACCTCGCCCCTCGGAGGGAGTCCTTCCCGTACGCGCACGGGCTGGTGTCCCAGACATGTCAAAGCGGATACGTCCCCGAGCCCTCCTCCGCCCCTGATGTCGGCCGCGTGGGCGGCCTCGAAGGCCCTCTCCGCGGAGGCTCCGACGATCTCTGCAACACAGAGTGCCACGGCGATCGCTCCGGATGCGCTCATGCCGAAGCCCTCCCCGCAGGGAAGCTCGTTGCGGATGTTCACCTCGAAGGAACGGCCGGGGGCGAGCTCCTCCAATACTGTGCGGGTGACGGGGAGATCCGTCTCCCTGCCGTCCATGACGAATCTGCCGGCGGAGGACTCGTGCACCTCCGCATGGGTTCCCCTGGAGATCCTTATCCCCGCGCCGAGCGAGCCCCTGGACAGGATGTCCCCTCCGGCGTTGCCGGCGGGACTGAAGAAACAGGTTATGTGTCCGGGGCAGAAGGCGGAGACCATGTTCACAGCTTCTCGGACACGTAGTTGAGGATGACCTCGGAGATGGCGGGCTTGCTGCCGGTGATGTCGGTGGCCTTCTCCTTGGTGACCAGCAGCACGTTGGCGGAGGTCTTGCCTGCCGAATCGATGTCGTTGGCGATGACCGCGGAGAGGTCGTACCTGTCGAGGCGGTCGCGGGCCTTGGCGATGAGGGCGTCGCGGGAGAGTCCCGACTCCGCCTTGTATCCGATGACCTTGGCGCACTTCTCGCGGAGCAGGGGCAGGACCTTGGGCACGGGGTTCATCTTCATGTCGAATCCCTTGTCGCTGGGGATCTTGCCCTCGACCTTATTCTCAGGAGTGAAATCTGCCAGGGCGGCGGGCACGATGACGATGTCGTGGTTCACGTCGTCGAGCATCCCGATGAGGTCGCTGACGGAGGCGTACCTGCGGATGGGGATGTAATCCGGGAGGGATACGCTGCATCCTCCCATCCAGAGCTCGACCTCAGCCCCGCGCTCGAAGGCGCGCTCGGCGAGGGCCACGGCCATCATTCCGGTGGAACGGTTGGTGATCAGGCGCATGTTGTCGAGGGGCTCCTCGCTCCTTCCGCCGATGATCAGTATCTTCTTGCCCATGAGGTCGTCGCGGGAGAGCAGCTTGATCGCCCATGCGGCCACCTCGCTGACGGATGCCACCTTGGCCCTTCCGCCGGACATGTGGGGGCCGATGATGTTGACGCCCCAGGAGGCCAGGGTCTCGAGGTTGCGGGACACGGCGGGGTTCTCCATCATCATGCCGTGCATGGCGGGGGCGATGGCGATGGGGATGCCTCCCCCGAGGGCCACGGTCGCCATGGTGGTGACCGGGGTGTCGTCGATGCCGTTGGCGATCTTGGAGACGGTGTTGGCGGTGGCGGGATAGATCAGGAAGAGGTCCGCGTCGGAGCGGTCGCCGAGGTACTTGATGTGCTCGGTCTGTCCGCCGATCTCCAGGATCGGTTTGTTGCCGGACGCGAACTCGATGGCGTCGGGGGCGGCCAGTTTGCAGGCGGCCTCGGTCATGACAGGGATCACCTTCGCACCGTGGCGGATGAGCTCCCTAATCATGTGGAAACTCTCGACGGCGGCGATGCTGCCGGTGATGCCGAGCACGATGGTCTTGCCTGACAGGCGGTTGCTCTTCTCGCAATAGATCTCTTCACTGGGGTGCATACAATCCCTTCTTCCTCATGATTTCCAAAACGGTTTCCGCCACCTGTTTCTCGTCGCCGGCGGCGTCCACGACCTGATAGTCCAGTATGTCGGCCAGACGCAGATAGGCGGAGCGCACCTTGCGCAGGAAGTCCAGCTTCTCGAAGCGGCTGAGCTCCTCCCCGCGGCGCGACACCCTCGCCATGCTGACCTCCGGGTCGATGTCCAGGAGGATGGTGAGGTCCGGCGTGATGACCGATTTCTTCTGCATGCCGAGCAGCCAGTCCCAGTCGGCGGACTCCCCGAAGGAGGCCGACTGATAGGCGACGGTGGAGCCGAGGTAGCGGTCGCAGATGACCCACCTTCCCGAGTCCAGGATCTCCTCTATCTGCCTGGTGTGCACGGCACGGTCCGCCGCGAACAGAAGCGCCTCGGCGGCGGGAGGGATGTCCCCGTAGGCGCCCGACCTCAGCGCGGAACCGATGGGCCCGGACGTCGGTTCGAAAGTGAGCTCGGCACCTCCGACTGCGTCGGATATTGTATGTGCCAGCGTGGTCTTTCCGGAACCGTCGATACCTTCCAGGACGATGAATTTCCCTCTCATCGTCTGGGGTAAGTCCCTCTCCGCTCATATAGATTTGGCCCGCAGGCCGAAAACGAAGGTATCCAGGGACTCGATGTCCTTGATGTACATCCTGCAGAGATGCCTGAGCTTGGAGCGTATCGTGAAATCGGTGTCCTCCGGGCTCTTCCCGAGGACCTCCTCCAGCCTTTCCGCGAGCCTGTCGCCGCGGTCGTCCCAGTCGGTCAGCACCACCGACCTCCCTCCCCTGGAGGCCACGTACTCCCCGGCCCTCACCGGGCCTCCGCCGGACTGGGTCATGAACACGTCCCCGGATATCCCGAGATTGTTCAGCGCCGCGCAGTCCTTCCTCCCCTCGACCACGAGCACGTGCGTCCGCGACAGCTCGGCGAGATTGGAAAGCACCTCCTCCAGAGCGGACAGCCGCTCCCCGTCGGTCATAAAAGGGCCTGTATCCTTTGACATGCGGCATCAGCGTCCCCGTAGACCGTGACCGTCTTCTGGCGGGAGGTCTGGCCGGCAGTAACCCTGGACTTGAGCCCGGTGCATTCCTCCAGGACCTCCTCCACCTCCTTGTTGGCCCTCCCGTCGAGGGGCGGGGCCTTCACGCGGATGATGAGCCTCTTCCTCCAGGGATCGATCCCCTCGATGCCCGAACGGGATGAGCGGGGGGAGACAAGAAGCTCCACCTCGAGACCCTCGGGGACACGGCGGCTGACATCGTTCACGTCCATGCGGGAAGGGAGTGTTTACACGTTTTTCAATCTTCGGCAACAAGGTTATTAGGCGAGGAGACATGTGCCGTAGCATGCCCGATTCCGACAAGGCGATGACCATCGAAGACCTCGCGGAGGTCTACCGTGTCGAGAAGAAATCAGGTTCGTTATACGTTGTGAGACCCGATTTCTACCCCGCCGTAGCGGAATTGCTGAGGACGCAGAGGGCGAATTACGACAAGCTCCTCTCCGAGGACCCCGACTCCATCAACTGCGAGGGTGCCAACTCCCGCAGGAAGAAGGGTATGCAGCTGTCCAAGGAGATCGTCGAGATGCGCATGGACAAGATCACCAAGATGGCCCTCAGAGGGGCCATGGGTGCCAACAACAACTTCGACGCTCTCACGCAGGAAGAGAAGAAGCTCTACGACAACATTCTCATCATGGTGAAGGACCACAAGGCCATCATCAACCGCCTCAGCGGGAGCATATCCTACCGCACCCCGGACATCTCCGCCATCGCCACCGACACCCCTCCGCAGGTCCCCGTAGCGGTGCCCGTGGAGGAGGACACCGGCGAACAGCCCGAGGCCGAACCCGAGGTCCCCCAGCCTGAGGTCTACGAGGACGACCTCGGCATGATCCCGCAGGAGGACACCCTCGACATGGACTGCATGGAGCCCGAGCAGGAGCAGGAGATCCCCTCCGACGAGCTCGACGCCATGGTCCCGCAGGAGAAGGCCCCCGAACCCGCCCCCCAGAAGACGGATGACTCGGATTACATAGTGGTCAGGGTTCTCGAGGATCTGGACACCTTCTCCGGACCGCTGAGGGACTACACCCTCCACAAGGAGGAGATCGTCCGCCTGCCGGAGATGTTCGCACAGGCACTGGTCAACCGCAACCTGGCGGTAAAAGTCTCGATGTCACCTTGATACGGTGACGGTGCGGGTATCGCCCAGGAACTCCAGGCAGTCTATCTTGTAGCGTTTTATCCCCGTGTACTCCGCCACGGTGTCCCTTGCGATGTCGGGGGTGTTGTTGTGCTTGCTCAGGTGACCGAGGAAGATCGTGCGGTCGGGTTTGAGGGCGGTGTTCTTGATCTCCCTGGCGGAATCCGCGTTGCACATGTGGCCGTGGTCCCCGGCGATACGCCTCTTCAGGGGCTCGGGGTACGGACCCTCGTGGAGCATCCTGTTGTCGTAGTTGGCCTCCACGATGGCGAAGTCGGCGTCCTCCAGGGCCTGTCTCAGGGGGAAGGTGAACCGGCCGGTGTCGGTGGCCACCAGGATGTTCTTGCCGCCGGCGGACACGGTGAACGCGCAGGGGTCGGCGGCGTCGTGAAGGGTCGGGAGGGGGAGGACGTCGAAGTTCCCCACCTTGAAACGCTGGAGGGTCTGTATGATATTGAAGTCCACGCTGCCGGGATTGAACGAGCCGAGGGTCGCGGGATTGCAGTAAACGGGGATCCCCAGCTTGCGGGCGATGGGACCCACGCCGTTCACGTGGTCGGCGTGCTCGTGGGTGACCAGCAGGGCCTTGATGGCGCTCTCGTCCACGCCCTCGCGCTCCAGCAGCTTGTGGGTCTTGGAATAGCTGAGCCCCGCGTCTATCATTATGGCTTCGTCGTCCAGCTGGATGACGGTGCAGTTGCCGTCGCTGCCGCTGGCGATCACTTGCACTTCCAGCATACTCAGATCTTCTTCTTGTAGATGTAGAAGATGATGTCGGAGCGGGAGATGGTTCCGACCAGGACGCCCTGCTCGAGAACGGGAAGACGTCCTACGCCGAGCTTCATCATGACCTTCAGGGCCTCGATGATCTCCGCATCGGGGGTGGTGACGAGGGTGCTCTTGACCATGATGTCCTCGACCTTCTTGTCGGAGATCTCCTTGTTGGCGATGTTGACGTCCTGAGAGGATGCGGAGGTGTCGAGCGGGGTGTTGAGAAGGTGTCCCGCGTCGTCCTCGTCCAATTTGTCCTGGTACTTCAGGATGAGCTTGAGAATGTCGGTCTGGGAGATCATTCCCAGAACGTGGTTGCGGTTGTCCACTACAGGAGCGCCGGAAACGTTGTCGACTGCCATCCTAATGACCGCCTGCCTGACCGTGTCGGTAGGCTTGACGGTTATGACCTGTGTGGTCATCAAATCCCTTACCCTTAACTGGCTCATCGATTAGACAATAGCGTTAGCTATATTATGTCTTTTCCCAAAACGGTTCTTCACGGCAATAGATTTATAAGTAAGAAGGGGATAGCCAGGGTCACGGGGCCTGTAGCTCAGCTAGGTAGAGCGTTCGACTCTTAATCGAACGGCCAAGGGTTCGAATCCCTTCAGGCCCGCCATATTTTCCGAAAAATGTTATACCGACCAAGTCATCCGTTCCATGATGCTTGAGAAGAAGATCCTGGTCCTTACGCTCATCCTCGTCCTGGTCACCGGTGCGGGAATAGCCGTGGTACAGCCCCACGGGGACAGACATTCGGAGTCGTTCACCATCATCCACACGAACGACACCCACTGCTTCTTCGAGGAACAGGGGAGCGCGGGGTTCACCACC
>CADAGG010000064.1:490-6411 GCA_902787415.1 methanogenic archaeon | reverse complement strand
AACCTTATGTCCGGTTTCACCTTGTTCTCATCGAGATAGTCCCCGACCTCTGACCGGCCGCCGCGCTCCAGCAGCATGAACGGCCTCCCCTCGAGACAGTGGGCGGGACAGTAGTCCTCGAAGGCCATGGGGTCGTTGTCCCTCATCACCGCCAGGTACTCGTCCATGTCTAGCAGTTCCCAATCCAGCTCCGAGGAGGACGGCCTGTGGGAGAAAGCGAAGTCCGCCGAACCCTCGGCCACCCATCCCTCCAGCTCGTCGTAGTCCCCGAGCATGAGGTCGTAGGTCACGTCGGGGTAATCCTCCCTGAACCGCGAGATGATCTTCGGCACCCATTACGTCGCGACGCTGGAGAATACACCTATCCTCAGATGCCCGCGGGAAGGATCCCTCAGACCGGAGACCGCGCTCTCCAGGGATCTGAAGTCGGAGCACAGCGCCTTCGCATAGGGCAGGAGGGCCGCTCCCTCCCGGGTCAGCTGCACCCCGTTGCGGTCCCTCTCGAACAACCTGAATCCCCAATCCGCCTCCAGGTCGGAGATCATCCTGCTGATCCCCGACTGCGAGACCCCCAGGATCTCGGATGCTGCCGTGAAACTCTTACCTTCCCCGATCTCGGTGAATGCGCGGTACTTCAGGAGGTTGGTTTCCATATTATCATCCGTTTATCGAATACATATATCTGTTTTTGATATAAATTAATTCATATACATCTGATTTATTCATCGAAGTATGAACAACACGGACAGAACCTTCGCCCTGTTCCTGTTCTCCCTCATCCTTTTCGGGACGAACGGAGCGGTGGCGGATGCGATAGACCTCCCCAGCAACCAGATAGTGCTGCTGAGGACGCTCATCGGAGGTTCTGCCCTGACCGCCGCCACCCTGCTCCTGGGAAGGAGATACACCCTCCCGGAGGACAGGAGACAGGTCCTCTACGTACTCGGCTCCGGGATCACCCTGGGGATCAGCTGGATCTTCCTCTACGAGGCGTACGTCCTGGCGGGAGTGGGGATCTCCTCCATGCTCTACTACTGCGGACCCGCCATCGTGCTGGTCCTCTCGCCCGTGATCTTCAGGGAGAGGCTGACCGCGGCCGGGATCGTCGGCTTCACCGCGGTGCTCATCGGAGCGATACTCATATGCATCAGGTCCGTGAACACCGACGTCGACACGCTCGGGTATCTCCTAGGTATCGGTTCGGCCGTAGCGCACGCGGCCATGCTGGTGTTCGGGAAGAAGGTCACCGCGGTGGAGGGCCTGCAGAACTCCTCCGTGCAGCTTCTCGCCGCCTTCGCCACCGTGCTCGTCTACTCCCTCGCGACCTCCGGCACGGACATCTCGGTGCAGTCGGACGACTGGCTCCCGATCCTGGTGCTGGGTCTAGCGAACACCGCCTTCGGATGCCTGCTCTATTTCTCCACCATCCCCCGCCTCCGCACGCAGACCATCTCGGTGTGGGGGTACCTCGAACCCCTGTCCGCCCTGCTGGCGGGAGTGGTGATCCTGGGGGAGGTCCTCTACGCCGAACAGTGGCTCGGCGCGCTGCTCATCCTGGCGGGCGCCATAGGCATGGAGGTCTTCGAGGGAAGGACCGGCAGGCATATCCCAGGCGCTCCTAGATGAGTTCCCGCGTGCGTGTCTATATATAATCGGACAAGATGCGCAGTTCATTCGGTTAAGATAACACCGGATTTGAGGAATTGCGATGATAAAGCAGATCCAAGGCAGTTATTCCGCTCCCAAGTTGGAGAAGGAGATCCAGGAATTCTGGAAATCCGAGCACGCTTATGAGAAGACCAAAGAGATGAGGAAGGACGGGGAGAACTTCTACTTCGTCGACGGACCGCCCTACACCACCGGTTCCATCCACCTCGGTACGGCCATGAACAAGACCGTCAAGGACATCCTCATCAGATACTGGAGGATGAACGGATACAACGTCCGCGACCAGCCCGGTTTCGACATGCACGGACTCCCCATCGAGGTCCAGGTCGAGAAGAAGATCGGTGTGCACTCCAAGAAGCAGATCATAGAGGAGATCGGAATCGACAAGTTCGTCGAGACCTGCCAGGAATTCGCATTGGGCCTCCACGGCACCATGACCGAGGCTTTCAAGCAGCTCGGTGTCTGGATGGACTGGGAGAAGCCCTATCAGACCCTCAAGTTAGATTACATGGAGTCCGGATGGTGGGCCGTTCAGCAGGCCTACAACAAGGGGCTCCTCAAGGATTCCAGCAGGGTCGTCACCTGGTGTCCCCGCTGCGAGACCGCCCTCGCCGAGGCGGAGATCGACTACTCCGACGAGACCGACCCCTCCGTCATGGTCAGGTTCCCCCTGAGGGACGAGAAGGACGTCTCCATCCTCATCTGGACCACCACCCCCTGGACCCTCCCGTCCAACATGGCCGTGGCCGTCCACCCCGCCGAGACCTACGCCAAGGTGAAGATGTCCGGCGACACCGGCTCCGAGACCGTCATCATCATGAAGTCCCAGGCGGAGTACGTCATGAAGGCCGGAGGATACACCTCCTTCGAGATCCTCTCCGAGATGAACGGAAAGGAGCTCATCGGCACCCACTACCTCCCGCCCTTCGAGATCGGCGACGCCCTCCAGAGGACCGAGTACACCTACAGGGTCCTGGACGCCGAGTACGTCGAGAAGGACAACACCGGATGCGTCCACACCGCCCCCGGATTCGGTCCCGATGACTACGAGACCGGAAAGAGGTACGGCCTCATCCCCTTCTGCCCCGTCAACGAGGCCGGAAGGTTCACCGACGCCTTCCCCATGATGGAGGGCAAGAAGGTCAGGACCACCAACGAGGAGGTCATCGCCTACCTCAAGGAGAAGGGCCTGCTCTACAACACATCCAAGATCAAGCACAGGTACGGACACTGCTGGAGGTGCAAGACCCCCATCATCTACAGGAACACCCGCCAGTGGTTCATCGACGTCCCCAAGGTCAAGGACAGGATGCTCTCCGAGATCGACCGCGTCAAGTGGGTCCCCGACTGGGCAGGTTCCGGAAGGGAGAAGAACTGGGTCGACGGCGCCAGGGACTGGTGCATCTCCAGGCAGAGGTTCTGGGGTATCCCCCTCCCCGTATGGGAGTGCTCCTGCGGTGCCAAGAAGGTCATCGGACAGTACGACGAGCTGAAGGACGGCGACGGATACACCGAGGGCATGGACACCCACAGGCCCTGGATCGACAAGGTCACCTTCAAGTGCCCCAAGTGCGGCAAGACCATGCACAGGGTCCCCGACGTCCTCGACGTATGGTTCGACTCCGGAGTCGCCTCCTGGGCCGACCTCGGCTACCCCCACAAGAAGGACGAGTTCGAGAAATGGTGGCCCCCGAGGTTCATCGTGGAGGCCCACGACCAGACCCGCGGATGGTTCTATACCCAGCTCGCCGCCGGAGTGGTGTCCTTCGACAGGGCCCCCTACGACGAGGTCATGATGCACGGATGGATGCTCGACTCCAAGGGAAGGAAGATGTCCAAGTCCCTCGGCAACGTCGTCACCCCCGAGGAGGTCATCGAGCAGTACGGAGCCGATTCCCTCAGGTACTACATGATCATGGCCAACGCCCCCTGGGAGGACACCTCCTTCCAGAAGCTCGGACCCAAGGACGCGTGGAAGGTGCTCAACACCTACTGGAACGTGGTCAACTTCGCATCCATGTACATGGTGCTCGACAGCTTCGACCCCGCCGCCCACACCCTCGAGAGCATGAAGTCCAGCCTCAGCAACGAGGACAGATGGATGCTCTCCAGGACCGAGAAGATGAAGATGGCCATCACCGAGGCCATCGAGGCCAGGGAGCTCCACAAGGTCGCCCGCGCACTCACCGACTACATCATGGAGGACCTCTCCCGCTGGTACCTGCACCTCGTGAGGGACAGGAGCTGGGACGAGGAGTCCACCGAGGCCAAGACCGCGGCCTACTTCACCCTCTACAGGGCCATCATGTCCGTGGCCGTCGCCATGGCACCCATCTGCCCCCACATCACCGACAGGGTCTACTCCGCCATGGGCGGCAGCAAGCTCACCGTCCACATGGAGGACTGGCAGAAGGGAGACGCGAGCCTCATCGACGAGGACATCGAGCACAGCATGGCGCTGGTCCAGAAGATCAACGCCGTGGTCGCCAGCGAGAGGGAGAAGATGGGCAGCAAGAAGAGGTGGCCCCTCAACGCCGTCTACATCCACGGAACCGACGCTTCGGTCAACGACGCCGTGAAGGTGTTCAACGACATCCTCGCTCAGCAGGTCAACATCAAGAAGATCGGCTACCTCGGAGCCGGAGAGAAGGCCCCCATCGACGTCGAGCCCGTCGACTTCGGAGAGGGAGAGCTGTTCGTCGACCCCACCGTCACCCCCGAGATCGAGGCCGAGGGCTGGGGAAGGGACCTCATCAGGGCCATCCAGCAGATGAGGAAGAACATGAAGCTCAACGTCGAGGAGTTCATCTTCTGCGACGTGAAGGCCGAGGACCACCTGGTCGAGCTGTTCAAGGTGTGGCAGGACCACATCTGCGGAGAGGTCCGCGCCAAGCAGATCACCTACACCGACGAGCCCGCCGGCGAGCGTGTCGAGGACCTCGAGATCAACGGCAAGGTCATCACCGTCGGCGTGTCCTCTTCCAAGATCTGAAACCATTCAAAGGGGGAGCGATCCCCCTCAACTTTTACAATACCCAGATAGAGAAATAATGATGCCATCGCCCCCTTCCGGGGGCGGATGGTTTCAAAGCTGTTTCAGGATGAAATCGATTCCGTCCACGCACTCGGAGATGTCCACCTCGGCGGGGGCAACCCACCTGAACTCGGTGTTCTCCGCGTTGAGTTTCACGTCGGCGGACTTGAGCCTGTAGACGAAGGAGTACACGTTGTACACAGTGTTCCCTTCCCTGACGCGGAACATGGGAAGCTCCTCGTCGGGATATCCCACGGAGATCTGGGTCTCTTCCATGATCTCCCTCCTCGCAGTCTCGGCGGGGGTCTCACCGTACTCGACGTGACCAGACACCAGGGACCATTTCCCGGGGTAGGAGTGGGCGTCCTCGGGGCGGTGGAGCATCAGGAACTTTCCGTCCACCAGGATCAGCGAGGAAACGATGTTGACCTCCTTCACGTTCTTGAGCTCGATGTAACCCTTGCTGCCGTCCACGGCGACCAGGTCCCCGTCCCTCACGAGGGAGACGTCGATGTTGTCTACCATGGGCACCGAAGAGATCACAGCGCCGGTGGTGACGATGGTCTCGGCACTCCTGTTGACCAGTGCGGCGGGGCAGTGGCCCTGCACCTTCAGGTCGTACACGACGTAGGAACCCACGGTGGAGCCCTTGCCGTTGGGGAACAGGAACACCTTTCCGTCGATGGTGCCGTCCCTGACGTTGAACTTCCCGGTCTTACCGTCCACACCTCCGAGGAAGCTGAACGCCTCGGGGTAGGTGATGGCCTCGCCCTCGGCGTATCCGGGGGAGATGGCACGTCCTCTCATGATCATTCTATCACCTTCAGGAGATCGGAGATCTCAGCGAACTTGACCTTCTGCGAACAGAGGGTGGGGAGATAGTTGCCTGCCTTGGCGGAGTTGGTGGCGGTCCTCTGGAAGACTCCCTCGATGGGTGCGACCACCATGCAGGTATCGGCGAGCACGGGTCCGAACCTCTCCATCTCGGCGACGTCCTCGGGGCACTGCGCCCTGACGGACTCAGAGGTGCAGAACCAGATCTCCACGTCCTTGTTCCTCTTCTGCTTGCCTTTCAGCATTCCCGCGATGTCATGCATCTCCTTGGGGGTGAGGTGGGGGCAGCCGATGGCGATGAGCTGCACATCGTCCACGGTGTTCAACTTCTCGTATGCCTCCTGCCTCTCCTTCTTGCCGATGGTGATGTGCTCCAGGCCGGAGA
>CADAGG010000064.1:0-450 GCA_902787415.1 methanogenic archaeon | reverse complement strand
GGGTCTTGGCATCCTCCACGGTGGGATCGATGCCCCTGAAGTAGGGGACTCCCTTCCCCATCTTCATGCCTACCGCCTGTCCCAGCAGGGAGAAGTCGAACACGGAGGAACCCATGTCCTCCACGTCGATGACCATGGTGGGCTTCCTGTTCTCGTCGAGGTGGAGACCGTAGTTGGCGGTCTTCCCGAGGATGGCGGCCGCCAGCGCCCCGGGGCCCCCCTCGCGGTTGGTCCTCGCTCCGATATAGGAGTTCACGAAGGACAGTGCGGAGGACTCCGCCCAGGCCACGTGGTCTCCCAGGGAGGGCACGTTGTCCCCGATGTAGGGGGTGCAGGAACAGGTCTTCTTGATGCCCATCTTCCCGTACAGGTCGATGATCTTCAGCTGCTTCTCGGCGAACTCGGGGGAGATGTGCATCTCCTTCCAGCGGGTGCGGTCCATTCCGACAG
>CADAGG010000063.1 GCA_902787415.1 methanogenic archaeon | reverse complement strand
ATTCATGCAAATCTTTCTGAAGAAGGCAAAATTTCTTACAAAATCACTCATTCTTGGAGATAGAGGGAGATATAGTGCTAAATGTTACACCATCGTAAGTTATCAATAACGAATTGCATTCACTCCCATCATGTCAGAGGAACCCCAGACCGCCGAGGACTTCGAGAGGATCGCCGATGAGAAGGCCAAGCAGAAGGCCGAAGGCTGGAACGCCTACGTCGAACAGTACTACCGCCGCGCTATCCAGGAGGGCAGCGTGTCCGCCATCTCCAAGCTCGCCGACTACTACTATCTGGGGGACGGCAACGACAACAAGAAGGCCGCAGTGCTCTACCTCGAAGCGGCCAAGGCCAAGGGCGACGACTGTGAGCGCGAGGTCTCCATCCTCACCCGTATGCTGGAATCCTCCTGGCTGGAGCCCGAGTGGTCCTTCTTCGGCGAGGTCCTGGAGCTCCTGGCGGAGAACGGCAACCGCGAGGCGAAGCACATGATCCGCAGGGAGGAGGTCCCCGAGCCCACCGACGATTACGGGTACCAGGCCCTTCTGGCGGAGACCTTCGAGCTTCCCGAGGAGGCCGAGCCGGAGAAGAAGGAGAAGCGCACCTGGGGACGCGGCCTCGGCAAGCGCCCGCTCACCAGCCTGCTCTACGACATGGGCATCGAGTTCACCCGCTCCAGCAACGGCGTCATCAAGACCAAGCTCGGTTTCGAGATCAAGGACGACATCGAGAAGCTCAAGAAGATGGGCTATCCGTTCAAGTTCTCCTACAAGACCGGCAAGTGGACCGTGATGGACCCCAAGTACAAAGAGTAATTTTACCATGTGGCGTCTCGGCGATCTCAGCATCGGCGGACCGGTCGTACTGGGTCCGATGTCGGGTTACACCAGCGCCGCCTACCGCGAGTTCATGAGGCCCTTCGGGGTCTCCATGGCATATACCGAGATGGTCTCCGACCAGGGTCTGAAGTACGGCGGGAGGCAAACCATGAGCTTCCTCGATTTCCGTTCCGAAGGCATCACCGGCGTGCAGCTCTTCGGCCATGTGCCAGACGACCTCCTTAGTGCTGCGGAGAAGGCTCTCGAGATCAACGATTCCCTGGCTTTCGTGGACATCAACATGGGGTGTCCCGTGCCCAAGGTGAACCGCACCGGAGCGGGCTCCGCGCTGATGAAGGATCCGGCTCTCTGCGGGGACATCGTGCGCAAGCTGAAGCAGAATCTCTGCATCCCCGTGACCGTCAAGATACGTCTCGGATGGACCGGTTCCACCGCCAACTTCATGGATGTGATCAGGGAGGTGGAGGCCGCAGGGGTCGATGCGGTCTGCATCCATCCCCGCACCCGCGACGAACGCTACACCGGGAAGCCCCATTACGATTTGGTGGAGGGATTGCGTGACGAGATGTCCGTCCCCCTCATCATCTCCGGCAACATCTACTCGCTCGACGATGCGATAAACGCCCGCAGGACCACCGGGGCTGAGGCTGTCATGCTCGCCCGCGGAGGCATCGGGAACCCCTTCCTGGTGACGCAGATCGACCGCTACTTCAGATACGGGGAGCGCCTCCCCAACCCCACCGTCAGGAGGCAGGCGGAGCTGTGCCTGCAGCTCGCGGACATGCTCATCGAGGAGAACGGGGAGGACATCGCCATGCGCCGCATGCGCAGCTTCGCTCCGCACTTCTTCTCGGGGTGCTACCGCGGCAAGCTCTACCGCAACATGCTCGCCACGGGGATAACCGACCGTCAGAGCCTGGTGGACATGCTTTCCAAGATAGTGGACAAGATCGGCGACGACGCCATCGGCAGCGACGGACGCTGCGATGCTCAGGAGTTCTGAAGAAGAGTAACCCCGTCCCCGGAGGGACGGGAATGAGGTTCAAAGGGTGATTTCCATTCCGAGCTTCTCGTTGAGCTCTTTGTAACGGTTCCTGATGGTGACCTCGGTCACACCCGCGACATCGGCGACCTCTCTCTGGGTCCTCCTCTCGTTGGTGAGGATGGACGCGATGTAGATGGATGCCGCGGCGACGCCGGTGGGTCCCCTTCCGGAGGTGAGCTCCTTGTCGGTGGCGTCCTTGAGGATCTCGATCGCCTTGTTCTGGGTGTTTCCGCTGAGCTTCAGCTCGGAGCAGAACCTCTGGATGTAGTCCTGGGGCTTGGTGGGCAGGAGCTTGAGCTTGAGCTCGCGGGTCATGAACCTGTAGGTCCTTCCGATCTCCTTCCTCTTGATCCTGCTGTAGTCGGATACCTCGTCGAGGGTCCTGGGGACACCGCACTGCCTGCATGCCGCGTAGACGGAGGAGGCGACGACTCCCTCGATGGACCTTCCCCTGATGAGGTTCTTCTGGACGGCCTTCCTGTAGATCAGAGCCGCGGTCTCCCTGACGTTCCTGGGGAGTCCCATGGCGGAGGACAGCCTCTCCAGCTCGGAAAGGGCTGCGGCGAGGTTCCTCTCGGTGGCGTTGGATACACGTACCCTCTTCTGCCACTTCCTGAGCCTGTACATCTGGGCCCTGTTCCTGGTGGGGATGGACTTTCCGTAGGAGTCCTTGTTCTTCCAGGAGATCTCGGTGGAGAGTCCCTTGTCGTGGATGGTGAATGTCATCGCGGAACCGGTACGGGCCCTCTTGTCGCTCTGCTCGGAGTCAAATGCTCTCCATTCAGCACCCTGGTCGATGAAGTTGTCGTCGAGGACCAGTCCGCAGTCTTCGCAGACGAGTTCGGCCCTCTCGTAGTCACGTACAATGTGGCGGCTTCCGCACTCGGGGCATACTTCAATGGTCTCTTGTTTTTCCTTCTCCCTAACCATCGGAAATACCTCTAATAGAATATTTCTCTATTGTCCGTAGGTTGTATTTAAACGTTTGCAGATATGTTATATATTGTATACTCGGAATTAGTGGTGGATTCTGTATCCAACCTAGAAAAACAATTATATTTGATGTCCGAAAGTGTGTCGGACCTTCTATATGAACTGAACGTTTTCTACATCCAACTCCGACGCCCTTTTTAAACCACTATTGGATGGGGGGTGCATGGAGTACGAATCGGGATTCTCCTTCATCTACAGCGACGACGCGTCCATGATCTCCCTCGAATCCTCGGAGGACGAGCGCAAGCTCGTGGCCATCTGCATGGGGCCGGGAAGGAGCACGGGATACCCGATTTCAGCTGGACCTTCCGTTTGGACGATCCGCTGATGCAGAGGATAGACTCCATCGTGGAATCCTGCGGCCTCGTGTCGTGGGAGCAGCAGTACGAATCCGCGGAGGACTCCGACATCATGTGGGATGTGAAGGTCAAGGCCCGCGGGATCGTTGCGGTGCAGTCCTGGGGCAAGGGCGAGAGGCCCGAGCTGTTCTACAGGCTCTACGGCAGCATCTGCGACCTGCTGAAGGAGCTGTCCTCCACAGTGAGATGCGATGTCTCCGAACTGAAGCTCCTCGAATACCGTTTCATCAGGGACGGGTTCAACTGCTCCTGCCACCTCGAGGAGGCGGGAGGGTCGTCCGTGGAGATGACCCGCCGCGGCGAGAAGGCTCTGAAGCTGACCCCGGAGCAGTGGGATGCCGTGAAGTCTCTGGTGGAAAAATCCCCCATGCCCCGCATAGGGTACGAGAGGAACCCCGGCTCCCAATACGTCTCGTGGACGCTGTGCTTCGACAGAGGGGAGATCCGTTACGTGCTCGGCGGCACCGTCGGAAAGGAATGGTACGATTTCGAGGAAAAACTGCTCGGGATCCTCGGGCTTCACTGAAGCTCCCTGATGGTCTTGCCGACGTTGATGTAGTGGTCCGCGATCCTCTCGATGTCGGAGGTCATGGATAAGAATTCGGCACCCACGGTGGGGCTGCAGACGCCCTGTCCCAGACGCTCGATGTGGTTGTCCGCCATCTGGTCGGTGACGTTGTCGACCTGTTCCTCGATGTCGTATGCGACCTCGAGGGTCTTCTCGTCCCTCGCCTTGTAGGCGGCCATGATCTTGTGGTAGAGGTTCTCGACGATCTCCTCCACGTTGTCGATCTCGGCGCAGGCGATGTCGGAGAACGACTCGTTGCCCGCTTTCAGCTTCTCGGCGTACTCGACGATGTTCTCGGCGTAGTCGCCGACCCTCTCGAGGTCGTTGATGGTCCTGAAGGCGGTGGAGATGTAGACGCTGTCCCTGTCGCTCAGCTTGGTGTTGGAGAGCTTGAGCAGGAAGTGGGTGAGCTCCCTCGCGGTGTAGTCAAGCTGGTCCTCGGTGTCCGCGAACTTCTGCCTCTCGGTCATGTCGAGGGTGCGGATGATGTTCAGGGACCTGTGGAAGTTCTCGTTGGCCTGCTGCGCCATGTTGAGGATCTCGTTCTTGACCTCTCCGACCGCGATGGCGGGGGTCTTGAGCATGTTGTCGTCCACGAAGTAGAGGTGGGGGCCGTTGACGCTCTCTCCCCTGGCGGTGGTCTTGTCGGGGACGATGCGCATGACGACGTTGATGAGCATGCCGGTGAGGGGCAGCATGACGAGGACGGTCACCACGTTGAACACGGTGTGGAACATGGCGAGGTCGATCTGCTCGCTGGGGAACATTCCGCTGAACAGCGCGCCGTAGTCGGTGTTGAACCCGTAGATGAGGACGAATCCGAAGACGATGAAGATCAGGGCTCCGAAGACGTTGAAAAGAAGGTGGATGAGGGCGGTCCTCTTCGCGTTGAGTCCGCCGGTCATTCCGGCCATGATGGCGACCACGCAGGATCCGATGTTGGATCCGATGGTGAGGTAGATACCCTGGTTGAGCCCGATAAGTCCGCCGCCGATCATGGTGATGATGACAGCTGTCATGACGGACGAACTCTGAACGAGGGCGGTGAGGGCCGCGCCGATGAGGACGAGGATGACAAGGTTGTCGATGCTCGCGAGGTAGTCCCTCACGGAGGGCTCCTCGGCGAAGTCGGCCATGGCGGAGCTCATGAGCTGGAGACCGACGAAGAGCATACCGAAGGCGGCCACGGCGCTCCCGATGTTGCGGGTCTTGTCCTTCTTGGCGTAGGCGGATACGAAGGCACCGACTCCCGCCATGGCGGCGAAGACATAGGTAAGGAGGTCGGATCCGCTGCTGGAACCCCAGGCGACGATCTGCGCGGTGATGGTGGTACCGATGTTGGCTCCGTAGATGACGGCGGCGGCCAGCGTCAGCGACATTATACCCGCTTTGACGAAACCGATGACCAGGACGGTGGTGGCTCCGGAGCTCTGGATGGCAGCGGTGGCGGCCGCTCCGATACCGACTCCGACGAGTTTCTTCTCGGAGGCCCTGGCGAAAAGATGCCTGAGTCTGCTTCCGCAGATGGCCTCGAGGTTCCCGCTCAGCATGGTGCATGCTACTAGGAAGACACCGATTCCGGCGAACAATGAAAGAATCGCGACGGTCAAGTCCATTGGTACACTTCTTTGGGTGAAGGGGTTTCGGCATCCTCGGATTTTCGAATTCCCTTATAAGTCTGACTATAACATGCGCGATAGGGAGGGGAGGAGTTCTGCGTTTTTCGGGGGGCAATCGGAGTTAATGCGGGGTTTTCCGCATCGTTCGGGGGCGGAAAATGTCAAAAACGATTATACAAACGCGGAAACTGCGTTTCAGAGGAAACCGAGGGGAGGCATCCGTACGGGGCTGCATGCAGTCGCCATACGCTATATAGGTGGTCTCCCTTCCACTGTCGTTATCGGAAGGGATACTGTGGAAGCGGGTTTCAACATGTCATCGGAGGTGCTGCTGTGAAGACCAGGTTCTGTCCCAACTGCGGTTCGATGACCTTCCCCGGTATGCCCCGCTGCTCCTCCTGCGGCATGCCCCTCGACGGTTCCGTCGAGAACTGGACCGCGCCCCCCAAGAGCGACGGGCCCAAGGTTATCTCGCAGGTCAACCAGGACGCCCCCTATCTCCCGTACGAGCCCAGGGAGGTGCAGCTCGACATCATCAAGGACATCCGCAACGCCCTGGACGCCGGGAAGCACATCGTCATCGAATCCGGGACCGGTACCGGCAAGACCATCACCTCCCTCGCGGGTTCGCTGGAGCACGCCAAGGCCCGCGGCAAGAAGATCATCTACATCACCCGTACCATCTCGCAGTCGGACCAGGTCATGAAGGAGCTGAAGGCCATCTCCACCCTCAAGCCCGTGTCGGGGATCACCCTCACCGGAAGGAACAAGTCATGTCCCCTGCTCCAGTCCCGTGCGGACTTCGACAACCTGTCCCCCAACGCCCTTTCGACCTTGTGCTCCGACAGGAAGCAGAGGAGTCAGCAGGGCCGCAGCGGAGGCTGCCCGTACTTCGAGCAGGTGGGCCATCAGACGGATACGGTGGAAGCGTACTGCAAGCGCGCCTTCCCCAAATCGGACGAGATCGACGCCTACTGCAGGGGCCTGAAGGTATGCCCCTATGAAGTCAAGAAGGCGATGATGAAGGACTTCGACGTCATCGTCGCACCATACATCCACATCATAGACCCAGACATCAGAGAGAACTTCCTTTCGGTGCTCGACGTGGAGCCCAAGGACATAGTCCTCATCGTCGACGAGGCCCACAACCTCATGGACGCCGTGAGGGAGCAGGAGAGCTTCTCCATCAACCTCAGGCTGGTCAACTCCGCCCTCGACGAATGCAGTGTGCTGAAGAGGCCCGAGGTGGGCGACGGCGTGGTGATCGACGACCTGGTCAGGGCGCTGAAGAACGCCATGCGCGACCTGGCGAGCGGGAAGATCCCCTTCGGCGGTTCCGAGGCCCTGCTGAAGGCGGACGAGCTGGAAGGATCGATCTGCAACATGCTCAAGACCGGCAGGACGCAGCTCGACATGATGGTGGAGCGCATGAACGAGATCGGCGAGAACAGGCAGGATGCCCTCGCCGACACGGATGCCCCGTCCAGCCCTCTCCTGGATTTGGCCGTGCTGCTCCGCAAGTGGGTCAAATCGCCCGCCGACAGATACGTCAAGGCCATCCGCACCAACGAGGACGGAGAGGTCCTCACCGCCGGATGCATCGACCCCGTGGACATCGGGAAGTTCATGAACGACCTGAAGGGCGCCGTGCACATGTCCGGTACCCTGCAGCCCCTCTCCACCTACGCCAAGGTGCTGGGACTTCCCATGGACTCGATCCCCCGTACCTACCCCTCGCCGTTCCCCAAGGAGAACAAGCTCGTGGTCTACTCCAAGGTCCTGACCACCAACTTCCAGGAGCTCCAGAGGAACCCCGCGATGAAGCAGCAGCTCCAGCGCACCGTCGCCCAGCTCTGCAACGCCGTGGACAAGAACATCCTGGTCTTTATGCCCTCCTACCGCGTCATGAAGGAGATGAGACCCTACCTGGAGGAGGCTATCTACAAGAACATCTACTGGGAGGAGTCCGGCAGGCAGAAGAAGACCATGGCGGCCCTCGACCAGTTCAGGAGCGGACGTTCCGGGGTCTTCGTGTGCGTCATGGGCGGTTCCGTTGCAGAGGGAATGGACTTCCCCGGCGACGAGCTGTGCTTCGCCGTCATCGTGGGGATACCCTATCCCCCGCCCTCCCTGGAGATCAAGGCCATGAAGGACATGTACGACCAGAAGTACGGTGCCGGATTCGGATGGAAGCTCACCAGCCAGATCCCCGCGGTCAGGAAGATGAGGCAGGCCATCGGGCGTCTCATCAGAACCCCCACCGACAGGGGCATGGCCGTGATCCTGGACAACCGCGCGGCACGCGACGCCAGGCAGCTGGAAGCGGTACCTTCCGATGACCCCGTGGCCGATGCGGTTAAATTTTTTGCCAAAAAAGCGTAAATACCGCACGTTTATCGCAGGTCCATGGATTTCTGGAACTATGCCACCGATGTGAGGATATTCGTCGCATTGGGCATAGTGCTGGCACTTTGCATCGGATCCATCGGAGACATCGCGGCTCCGCTTTCTATCGCCGTTCTGACGGTGCAGCTCACGGCCTCGATCCACGGGCTTCATATTAAGAGTGAAGAGTTCCGCAGCGATATCAAGCCCGCAGTTCTATCACTGATCTGTTGTTTCGGTATCTGCACCGGTTCCGCACTCCTGATGGGTTTATTCTTCATCGACAATACTGCTCTGTGGTACGGTTGGGTCATGCTCGCGGCGGTCCCCGCGGGAGTGTCCGTGGTGACTCTGGCACTTATGATGAAAGGCAATATGGCGATGACCATGATCGCCATGGTCCTGATCTATGGAGCGGCGATGTTCATTACTCCTGCCATGACTTTCGTTTTCATCGGTGATGCAGTAAGTCCTCTCGAGATCCTGAAGTACATCATCCTGTTCATCGGCATCCCCGTGCTGCTGAACATCCCCCTGAGCAGGGTCTCCATCCAAAGGAAGTACAAGGTGTCCTTCATCAACGTGTTGATGATGGTGCTACTGGTGCTTACTCTGGGACGCAACAGGGATTTCATCTTCGAGAACGTGGACCTCCTCGGTATGCTGGTTCTCGCCTGTATCTTCAGGACCTTCATCGTAGGTTCCCTGATGCTCTATATCCTGAGGAAGAAAGGGGTGCAGAGGCAGAATACCGTGGTTTATGTCGGATACGGAGTCTGGAAGAATTCCGGTTTGGGAGCGTCTCTGTGCATGCTGCTGCTGGTGAGCTATCCGGAGGCAGCCCTGCCGTGTGCCCTTTCCCTGGTGGTCGAATCGGTCTGGTTTGCGCTTACGAATAAGTCGGTGTCAACAAACTGGCCTGCCGAAATATATCCCGAAGAGACCAAATCCTACGGCGGAAAGGCACAGTAACGTTAATTATGTCTTTCACGATAGGGGGTTTCAAGCGGAAGTGGCACAGCCTGGACCAATGCGCCGGACTTGAAATCCGGTGGTGATTCACCTCGGGAGTTCGAATCTCTCTTTCCGCGCCATTTTTTCTCAGAACAGTATGAAGGCGTAGAGGGTGACGGCATCCTTCTCGAACGTGAACTTGATGCCCTGTGCGCCGAGGTACTTCTCCATGTCGATGCCCATGCCGCTGATGCTGATGACCCTGCGGTTGGGATAGCTGCAGGGGTCCGGATAGGCACACCTGTCGCAGTAGGTGCATCCGCCGTCGCCCAGCGGGAGGTTGTCGAGGCCGCTCGAGCGTGCGAGTACGGAGATGCGCCTGATGTTGTTCTGCACCTCCCTGCTGATCATAGTATGTGTTACTGCTGCGCGGCAATATCAGATATCATCAGGTAAGCA
>CADAGG010000062.1:2692-10066 GCA_902787415.1 methanogenic archaeon | reverse complement strand
AAACTCAACGAAGGACTCGTCACCATCGACTCGGCGGCGTTCAGAGGCTGCCCCTCCCTCGGAGAGATAGACATCCCGGAATCGGTGGTGGAGATAGAAGCGGATGCCTTCGAAGGATGCACGGGCCTGAGAAAAGCGATACTCCGCTCTTCCGCGATAGACCCCGGAGACATCTTCCCCGAGGGCGTAGAAACAATAGTGCCAGACTCCGAATAATCTTATCGTCAGAGCTGGCTGGAATCCTCGGGAAGCACATCATACGGACATGCCGGCTGGCTGCCCGAGGTCCCGTCGATTAGGTCCTGCAGGGACACGCTGTCAAGGTATTCGGTGATGAGACTGTCGAGCTTCCTCCACATCGGGAGGGTCTTGCAGTAGGCTGCGCGCTCGCACTCCACGCCCCCGTTCTCCAGGCAGGCGACGGTGGCGATGGAACCCTCGGTAACCCTGAGGACGGTGCCGATCATGATGTCGGAGGGGGAACGGAGGAGGGTGTAACCTCCTCCCTTCCCGTGGGAACCGGAGACGAGGCCCGCCTTGACGAGGCTGGGCATGAAGGTCTCGAGGTACTTCAGGGAGATACACTGCCTCTCGGCCACATCCTTTAACGGGATCCTCTCCCCATCGGCATGCTCGGCAAGGTCGATGAGGAGGCGGATCGCGTATCTCCCTTTGGTGGAAATGAAGGTTCCCATATATCACTCCTCAAAAAGTGCAGTCGATAAGTACCTTTCCCCGGTATCGGCGAAGATGGCGACGATATTCTTGCCCTCGTTCGCGGGATCCTTTGCCAACTGCAGCGCTGCGGTGAGCGCGGCACCTGCCGAGATACCGACCAGGAATCCTTCCTTCTTACCGATGAGACGGCCGTTGGCGAACGCATCGGCATCCTCCACGGCGATCACGCTGTCGTAGATGCTCTGGTCGAGGGTGTCGGGGATGAAACCGGCACCGATTCCCTGACGTTGGGGTTCTTGGATTTCAGGTACTTCCCGGTTCCTGAGAGAGTTCCTCCGGTTCCGACTCCTGCCACGAGGATGTCCACCTTGCCGTCGAGGTCCTTGTAGATCTCGGGGCCGGTGGTCCTGAAGTGGATCTCGGGGTTGGCGGGGTTCACGAACTGTCCGGGGATGACGGAGTTGGGGATCTCCTTGGAGAGCTCCTCCGCTTTGGCCACCGCGCCTTTCATTCCTTTCGCACCCTCGGTGAGCACCAGCTCGGCTCCGTAGGCCTTGATTAGCTTCCTGCGCTCGATGGACATGGTCTCGGGCATGACGATCTTGATCTTGTATCCCCTTGCGGTGGCGATGGAGGCGAGGGCGATTCCGGTGTTGCCGGAGGTGGGCTCGATGAGGACGGTATCCTTGTTGATTTTTCCCTGTTTCTCGAGCTCGTCGATCATGGCCTTGGCGATACGGTCCTTCACAGACCCAGCAGGGTTGAAGAACTCCACTTTTCCGAAGATCTTGGCTTTCAGTCCGTACTCTTTCTCTATGTTCGTCAGCTCGACCAGGGGGGTTCCGCCGATGGTGTCGTCTATCGACTTGTAAAGCATGTTGTCACTCCTTGATTTTGGCGAATCCCTGTTCGAGGTCCGCGATGATGTCGTCTATGTGCTCGGTTCCGATGGAGAGGCGCACTGTGTTGGGCTTGATGCCGGCTGCCAGCAGCTCCTTCTCCTCCAGCTGGGAATGGGTGGTGGATGCGGGGTGGATCACCAGTGATTTCACATCGGCCACGTTCGCCAGGAGGGAGAACAGCTTCAGAGACTCGGTGAACTTCTTCGCTTCTTTCGCTCCGCCCTTGATCTCGAAGGTGAAGATGGAACCTCCTCCGTTCGGGAAGTAGCGGTCGTAGAGGGCCTTCTTGGCACCGGTCTCGAGGGAGGGATGGTTGACCTTCTCGACGAGGGGGTGGTTCTTCAGGTACTCGACGACCTTGAGGGCGTTCTCGACGTGGCGCTCGGTACGCAGGGAGAGGGTCTCCAGTCCCAGCAGCAGCAGGAAGGAGTTGAACGGGGAAATGGCGGCCCCCTGATCCCTCATGAGCGTGGTCCTGATCTTCACCACGAACGCTGCCTTCCCGACGGCCTCGGTGAACACCACTCCGTGGTAGGAGGGGTTGGGTTTCGAGAGCGTGGGGAACTTGTCGTTCTGGGCCCAGTCGAAGTTACCGCTGTCGACGATGACCCCTCCCATGGCCACTCCGTGTCCGCCGATGAACTTGGTGGCGGAGTGCACCACGATGTCGGCCCCGTGCTCGATGGGACGGAACACCGAAGGAGGCGTAAAGGTGCTGTCCACTATGAGCGGGATGCCGTTCTCGTGTGCGATCTTGGAGATGGCCTCGATGTCAGCGACATCGGAGTTGGGGTTGCCGAGGACCTCGGTGTAGAGGAGCTTGGTGTTGGGCCTGATGGCCTTCCTGAAGTTCTCGGGGTCGGAGGGGTCCACGAAGGTGGTCTCGATGCCCTGCTCCCTGAGGGTGTTGGCCAGGAGGTTGTTGGTTCCGCCGTACACGTTGGTGGAGGATACCACGTGGTCCCCGGCGAGTGCGATGTTCTGGATGGCGTAGGTGATCGCTGCGGAGCCGGAGGCGGTGGCAAGGGCGGCGATTCCCCCGTCCAGGGCCGCGATCCTCTCCTCGAACACGGAGGAGGTGGGATTCATGAGCCTGGTGTAGATGTTTCCGGGTTCCGAGAGCGCGAACCTTCCGGCCGCGGTGGCGGAGTCCTTGAAGACATAGGAGGTGGTCATGTAGATCGGCACCGCACGGGCGTCGGTGGCGGGGTCGGGGTTTTCCTGTCCTGCATGTACCTGCAGGGTCTCGAGTCTGTATTTGTTGTCGGTCATGTTACCTTACATACTCTAATACAACGCTAGTATATATTCCTACCTACTAAGTAGGTAGGTAAATAAAACAGGCAAAAAGGTGCCCTCTATTATAGGGAACTTAGAAAGAAAGCTGAAGATTGGGGGCGGAAATCACTGCTTCTGCATCCCGATCGTCCAGTCGATATCCTTGAGGAACTTGGCGAGGGAATCCTTCGGGATCCTTCCGCCGGCGGCGTTGGAATGTCCCCCTCCCTCTCCGGAGTTGGCGATGGCGGTGGCCTTCATGGCATCCCCCATGTTGATGCCCCTCTTCTCCATCTCCGCGGAGCAGCGGGAGGAGATGTCGTACTCGTTTCCTGCGTCGAGCAGGGCTATGATGGGCAGATCGCTCTTCTCCCAGTACTTGATGAGGGTGGCGGAGACCAGTCCTCCGTATCCGCGGGAACTGTACATGAAGTAGCGGATGTTCTCGAGCGGGGTCATGTGCTCGATGGCGTCGAACAGCATGGCAAGCAGCTGCCTGCGGAACTCGATGTAGGCTCCGCGGCCCGCCATGAGATCGCGGCTGTCGATCACCTTCATGGCCATGGCGGCCGCATCGGTCCTGCCGCAGGCATCGATGGTGTCGGAGAGCAGCTGGGCGTCGCACTCGAAATCGGTAAGATAGTAACGTTTGCGGACGAGACGGGAGATGACGTCCTCGTCGACGGATTTCTCCCTGAGCTTGGCGATGATGGCCTCGTCGAGACGGGCGGCCGATTCCGAATCCCCGTATTTGAGCGAGGAGGTCGTGTTGTATCCCAATCCGAAAAGGAAATCCCTGACGGAGTCGGGGACGCCGGTGATGCCGTCGAGATAGGGATCGATGGTGAACATGATGGATTCGTAGACATTGCCTACGGGGACGATGGAATCCATGGTCTTGATGAGTCCGCGGGAAACTGCCTCGTCTACGATGACCTTGTTGTACCCGCTGAAGGAGGGGCGGTGCTGGTTGTCGCCCATCATTCCCGCCACGGCTACGGTGGCGAGGTCGAAGTTGGATTCGTCCATGGCCATGGCGAAGAGGAACGCCATGGTGGATGCGCAGGCGTCATGGGCCCCGCTCACTCCCGCCAGCCAGCAGCTGACGAATACCTTCCCCTCCTGGTCGAGGTCGAAGCTATCGGGAATCTGATGGTGGTCGAGGACCACGCAGTCGCACTGGTAGTCGGCCATCTCCGGGAGGAAGCTGGTACCCATGTCGGTCATGATGAAACAGACTGCTGGCACATTGCGGACTGATTCCATCTCGCGGTGCCCGAGGGTGGTGAAGGCCTGATAGGTGCACTCGATTCCGGCCCTCTGCAGAGCGGTACGGATGATGGACACGGAGGCCATGCCGTCGGCGTCATAATGGGTGAACAGGTGCATCGTCTTGTGCTTCCTGGCGATCTCCACCGCTTTCACCAATCTGTTGCGTACGCTCTCATCAACGAAATCTATGAACATCTTCTGCATCCCTTCAAGCTGTTTTTCTGATTATGCGATATGCCTTTGCGAAGCCTTTGCCGACCTTGACCCCCTCTTCGGTGGCCAGGGCGAACTTGGCGCGATATGATTCTGTCTCCACGCCGCGGGTGATCAATCCGTCCGATTCCAATGCCGAGAGGAGCTTCTCGAGAGCCCTCTGGTTAGAGACGTTCTTCAGGAGGTCCGCATAGTGGACCTTCCCACCCCTGGAAAGACATCTCATGACGGGATCCGCGTACCGCATGGAGATGGAGCCGTATCCGAAGGACAGTGCCGATATGACCTTCCGGCCCAGATCCGTGACGGAGACCGTGGTCTTCTTGACGGGTGCGTAGACGCGCGAACTGTCGATCAGTCCGTCCTCCGCCATCCAATCGAGTCTCTCCTTCAGGGTCGGGTAGTTGGGCACCACCTTTCTGAGTTCGACCGTAGAACATTCACCGCCGCAGCTGCGGATGTACGCCAATAGCTCCAGCGTACGCTCATCCGACAGGGAGGTATAACGGTCGAAGTGCTCCATGTGCGGACGATATCGCCTTTTATATATTAAGTATTTGCTAACAAATTATTAGCAAATAAATCCAATTTCGGTTGAAAGCGAATCGAGGGAATGACCCAGACCTCAGGCTGAATCGGTGTTAAAAAAGGCGGCAGGGAGACCTGCCGAATGGGTTTGGAAAAGGATCAGAAGATCTCGGGCGGCGGGCCCTGCCTGTGCTCCATGTATGCCATCAGGACGTCGTCGGAGGTCCAGTTGAGGAGGACCTTGTCCGCTTCCAGCCCCTCCGGCCTGTAGGCGATGATCGCCGAGGGCAGGATGACGGCCCCGAAGTTGCGCTCGATGGCGGAGAAATAGGTGGCGGTGACGCAGAACTCTGCCAGCATACCTGCCAGGAACACGTGGTCGACACCGGCTTTGGTGAGCACTTCGGCCAGTTCGGTCTCCTTGAAACAGCTCATGTTCTCCTTCTTGACCACTATGTCGGTGGGTTCGGTCTCGATTCCCTGGAGCCACTCGTCGCCGTCGTCACCCGGATAGGGGATGTGGGCGGGGCCCTGGAACGCTATGAAGATGACCGGCATACCGTGCTCCCTGAACAGACGTGCGTAACGGTTGATCTCCGGGACGGTCCTTCCGCGGATCTCCTCCCAATCATCGGTGGGGAGTGTGAATTTGCGCTGCGGGTCTACGACGACCAGTGCCGCCTTCTCCCCGTAGATGTAATCGCGCTGCATAAGGAAACATCGAAAACATGGTATATAATGCCAACTTGATAAAAATGGATGAAAGGGTTTGGTCCCCCAGGAAACGGGGGATTAAGGTTCAGGCGGAGCGCTCGAGGTTCTCCTGGGCCTCTTCGGATCCGGCGTCGGCGGCCTTCTGCCACCACTCCCTGGCGATCGCCATGTCCTTCTCGACCCCGTATCCCTCGGCGAACATGATGCCGAGCTCGTTCATGGAATCGAGGTGTCCCAGATCGGCGGCCTGGAGGAACCAGTAGACGGCCTCCTCGTCGTCGAGCTCCACTCCCTCCCCGCAGGAGAGCATGGTGCCCATCATGTAGCAGCCGTCGGCGTCGCCGCGGATGGCGGCGTTGTAGAACCACAGCAGCGCCTTCCCGATGTTGTGCCTGACACCGTATCCGAAGTAGTAGCGGTAGCCGAGTTCGAACATGGCATCCGCGTCGTCGTCCCTGTCCGCCAGCCTGACCAGGTTGCGGATGTTCCTTCCCGAGTAGTAAATCACGGTGTCTTCCATTTTATCGGAACGGGAATCCGCTTCGGCGGATAAAAACAATGGGTGGCCGGACGGGTCTCCCCGCCCGGGTTGTGTTTGGAAATCCTCAGCGGAGGGAGATCTCGGAAAGGTCGAGACCGGTGTCGACGCCGATGAACTCGGGGACCTCGAACTCGATCTCGGCGGTGAGCTTCTCCTCTCCCGCGTACTGGGTGGCCTCGCAGACGTACCTGCCGGATCCGAGCTGCTCCACGGTCATCCTGGTGCGGTTGCCGGCGAGCACGAATACATAATGCTTGAAACGCACGCCTTTGTCCAGGAAGTAGAGGGTCATCACGGTCTTCTCGATGTTCTCGAGGGCCTCGTTCACGTAAATATTGGCAAAATCACGGCCTACGTTGGCGGCCACTTTAAGTTCGGAAGTTAAAGACATACTATAATCTCCGCGGGTGAGTATATATAGTACTATATAAACGTGTGTTGATTTATTACACTTTACCGGCAAATGTCAAAAAAACATCCGGTTCATTCCTGGGCGCTGCGGTATAACCTCGCGAGCTCGTCCATGGCGGGCTCGTGGCCCTGCTGCGCGGCCTTGCAGAGGAGCTCGGCGCCCTTCACGGTGTCCTGCTCCACGCCCAGCCCGCGGTTGTACATGACCGCCAGATTGTACTGCGCATCCGCCATACCCAGATCGGCCGCTTTGGAGAACCAGCGGACGGCCTCCTCGAAGGACTGCTTCACGCCGACCCCGCTCCCGTACAGGGAACCTAGGTTGTTCATGGCGTTGACGCTGCCGGCCTCGGCCGCCCTCCTGCACCAGGAGAAGGCCTCGGTCTCCGACACGGGCACGTTGTCGCCGTTGTGATAGAAGGAGGCGAGAAGGAACATGGCCTCCGCGTCTCCGCCCTCGGCACGCTCGTACACGTTCCTCTGGGCATCGTCGAAGGTCTCGGGGCAGCTCATGCCGGGACATCCACCCCAATCTATAAAGCAGAATCCCCATGACCCTGCCATGGCCGAGACCGCGATCCTCACCATCGAATGCAACCCGCCCAAGAGATTCGGAAGCAGCAGCACCTTCATCTTCGGGATCAAGGACGAGATGCTCGCCGAGGGCAGGGCCGGGGAGACGGTCTACATGCACGTTCCCTACGGCGTGCAGGACATCACCGTCCTGGTGAGGAACTCCGGCATAGACTCCATGACCGGGGTCACCCAGGTGGAGGTCTCCGACGACATGTCGTTCCGCATAAAGTACGGCCTCCTCAACAAGACCGCCAAACTCGC
>CADAGG010000062.1:0-2658 GCA_902787415.1 methanogenic archaeon | reverse complement strand
AATTCAGTCCGCGGAGGCTGCGGATGGTCAAGGTGTCGGACTGGAATCTGGTGGGTTACGTCTCCATGGCGGTACTCATCCTGATGCTCATCGTTGCGAGCAGACAGTTCGCCATAGGCCTCGGTTCCACGCACCCCTACTACGTCCTGGTCAACCAGTCCATGGACCTTTTCGGGATGGCCGTCTGCATCATCCTGTTCATAACCATCCTCTTCGACCACCGCATCAACATCGGCACCATCTACTTCATGGCGTTCATCACCCTCGAGGCCATGCTGCTGTTCTGGGATTTCGAGGCCTGGGTGGTGGACGGGGACCCCAACCAGGTGGTCTTCAACAGGATCATCAACTACTACAACTACGGATTCGTCCTGGTCGTCCTCATCACATTCTGGCTGTACATCAAGCACCTCACGGACGTCAAGGACAAGAGCATCTACTGGGTGGAGGTCACGTACTACTCCCTGTTCGCGGTGGGAATGGCGATCATCCTCACCAACCCCGTCACGGAGTTCGTGTTCACGGTCGACGATACCACCGGCCTCTATTCGCGCGCACCCACCTACTGGCTGTCGCTGATAGCGCCCCTGGGCCTGATCGCCCTCAACGCCCTGGCGGTCCACCGCTACGTGAAGGGATTCAGGAAGAAGATCGGTCTCTACAGCTACACCCTGATGCCGCTGGTGGGATCCATCGTTCAGTACACGTCCTACGGCATGCAGATCGTGTACATCGCCATGCTGTTCTCCCTCATCCTCATCTACGGGAACTTCTACGTGGAGAGGGGACAGGAGATCACCAGGAAGGACGCTGTCATCACCGAGCAGAGGGTCTCCATGATGGTCGCCCACATCCAGCCGGAGGTCCTTGAACGCACCCTGGACTCCATCAAGAACATAGAGGGTAACCCGCCGGAGACCGTGGAGGCCCTGCAGCACTTCTCCGCGTACATGCGCTGGAACCTCAATACACTCGGGGTCACCAAGACCGTGCCCTTCGCCACCGAGATGAAGCACGTGAGGACCTACGTGGACCTCGAGAAGCTCAGGTTCAAGGAAAGGTTAAACGTCCGCTACGACATCCGCGATACGTCCTTCAACATACCCGCGCTCACGCTGCAGATGCTGGTGGAGAACGCCATCAAGCACGGGATCACGGTCAAGGAGGACGGCGGCACGGTGAAAATATCAACTCGCAGCACCGGCCACGGACATGTCATAACAGTATCCGACGACGGGGTCGGATTCGATGTCACAAAACCCATCGTGGACGATGACAGGAGCCACGTCGGACTCGCCACAGCGCCTGGAGGAGATGTCCGACGGGACCATGGAGATCAGAAGCGAGATCGGCCACGGGACCGTGGTCAAGGTCACGATACCGAAGGAAACCACAAACTGAGAGATGAGAGAAGATGAGAATACTTGCAGTAGACGATGAGAAGGATGCCTTAGAGGTCCTCGTTGCGGCAATCAGCGAATGCGAGAAGGATGCCGAGATCAAGGCCTTCAACTCCCCCACCGAGGCGTTGAACTATGCGGCCGAGAACCCTCCCGACATCGCGTTCCTGGACATCCGCATGCCGACCATGTCCGGACTGGACCTGGCCAAGAAGCTCAAGGCAATCAACGTCCGCGTCAACATCGTCTTCTCCACCGGCTACTCCGAGTACGCGTCCGACGCTTTCTCCATGCACGCCAGCGGATACATCATGAAGCCCGTCTCGGTGCGTCTCGTCAGGAAGGAGCTGGAGAACCTCCGCAACCCCGTGGAGACCCCCAACAGCCGCATCTTCGTCCGCACCTTCGGCAACTTCGAGCTCTTCGTCGACGGCGAGACCCTGCACTTCTCCAGGAAGCCCGCCAAGGAGCTCCTCGCCTACCTGGTGGACCGCAAGGGTTCCGCCGTGACCAGGAAGGAGCTGTGCAGCGTGCTGCTCCAGGACGAGGCCTTCACCAGGAAGTCCCAGGATTACCTCACCAAGATCGTCAAGGAGCTGCAGAAGACCCTCGACGAGGTGAACGCCGGATCCATCGTGAACCTCGACAGGAGCGAGTACTCCGTCATCCCCGACAACTTCAGCTGCGACGCCTACGATTACCTCAAGGGTGTGCCCAACGCGTTCAACAACTTCTACGGGGAATACATGTCCCAGTACCCCTGGGCGGAGAAGTCGATCCAGCAGTTCTACAAGTGATCTCACTGCTTGAAGGTCATCTGCTTCGTCTCGGGGGAGGACTCGCCGGTCTTCTCCTCGCATATCGACAGCACGCGCCTTATCTGGTCCATCGAGAACCCTCCGCCGTCAGGCCGGAGGACCGATTTCTTGAAGGCGTCGTTGCCGGGCCTGCGTGCGATCTTCATGACGTACTGGAACCTCTCGTAATCGTCGGTCAGGGCACGGAACTGCCTGTCCAGCACCAGCACCTCCGAGAACTTCTCGTGGACCGGGTCCGCCTTCTTTTCCTCCATCGAGATCCTCTCGCGGGCCTTGGCCTTGCGGGCCTCGACGAACTCCGCCACGCGCTCCTCCGGCCTCACCGACAGGAGCGGCTTGAGATCGGGGTTCTCGGCCACGATCCCGACCGGTCTGCCTTCGTGCATGACGTAGATCCTCATCTCCTCCGGGGAGGAGAGGTCGATTGAATCCATGTCGCG